>DASVRB010000245.1:0-13404 GCA_036388835.1 Thermoanaerobaculia bacterium
GCGCCTCGGCTCACCAAAGCGGCGACTGGCGTCGCCGCACTCCAAAGCCCGCCGATTGTTGATTGTTCGGCGGGCTGAAGCCCGCCGCTCCACTTTGAGCACCTCGCATAGAATGCGCGCCGCATTTCGCAAAGGAGTCACTCAATGGCAATCAAAAAAGTGGGCGTGCTCGGCTGCGGGCTGATGGGCTCGGGCATCGCTCAGGTGGCCTCGCAGGCCGGCTACGAAGTGGTGGTTCGCGAGGTCGAGCAGAAGTATCTCGACAAAGGTCTGGCCGGCATCCAGAAGTCGCTCGGCAAGTTCGTCGAGAAGGGGAAGATGCAGCAGTCCGACATGGACGCGTGCATCGGGCGCCTGAAAGGCTCGACCGGCCTCAACGACCTCGCCGACTGCGACATCATCATCGAGGCGATCATCGAGAACGCGCAGCTCAAGAAAGAGACGTACGCCGAGCTCGATCGCATCGTGAAGAAAGACGCGATCTTCGCCTCGAACACCTCTTCACTCACCATCACCGAGCTCTCCATGGCCACCGCGCGACCGAAGCAGTTCGTCGGCCTGCACTTCTTCAATCCGGTGCCGCTGATGAAGCTCGTCGAAGTGGTGCGGACGATTCTCACGAGCGACGAAGCCTTCGAAGCGGCGTTCGCATTCGCGAAGAGCCTCGGCAAGGAAGCGGTCTCCTGCAAGGACAATTCGGGCTTCATCGTCAATCGCCTGCTCGTGCCGTACATCCTCGACGCGATCCGCGCGTACGAGGAAGGAGTCGGCTCGATCGAGGACATCGACAAAGCGATGGTCCTCGGCTGCGGCTATCCGATGGGTCCCTTCACCCTCCTCGATTTTGTCGGCCTCGACACGACCTACTTCATCACGCACGTGATGTACGAGGAGTACCAGGAAAAGCGCTTCGCCGCCCCGCCGCTCCTCCGCAAAATGGTCCTCGCCGGCCGCCTCGGCCGCAACAAAACGGGGACGGGGTTTTATGACTACACCGGGGAGAAGCCGGTGCCGTTCGACGCGAAGAAGTAACGCGCGCGCTCACGCGCGCAGCGGATGTCGGGTGTCAGGTGTCTGCGGCTTTCGGGCTCGCGGCGCCTGTGCCGCCAGCCGCAACACCTCAGACACCTGACACCCGACACCATCCGAGGAGCCGAATTTCGATGTCTTACGAAAACGTCCGCACAGACCAAAAAGAGGGCATCCTCACCATCACCATCGACCGTCCGAAAGTCCTGAATGCGCTGAATGCGCAGACGGTGACCGAGATCGGGCAGGCGTTCGATGCGGCGCGGGACGACGAGTCCGTTCGCTGCGTGATTCTCACCGGTGGGGGAGAGAAGGCGTTCGTCGCCGGCGCCGACATCAACGAGCTTTCGCAGATGACGCCGCTCACCGGAAAAGCGGTGGCCGAGAAAGGGCAGCGCGTTTTCTCGAAGATCGAGCGTCTGCCGAAGCCTGTCATCGCGGCCATCAACGGTTTCGCGCTCGGCGGAGGGTGCGAGCTCGCGCTCGCCTGTCACATCCGCATCGCCTCCGACAAAGCGCAGCTCGGTCTGCCCGAAGTCGGCCTCGGCATCATCCCCGGCTACGGCGGCACGCAACGCATGGCCCGTCTGCTCGGCAAAGGAAAGGCGCTCGAGCTGATCCTCAGCGGTGATCGCATCGGCGCCGGCGAAGCGGAGCGCATCGGCCTCGTCAACAAAGTCGTCCCCGCCGATCAGTTGATGGCCACCGCGGAAGAGCTCGCGCGCAAGATCGCCTCCCGCGGCCCGCTGGCCGTCCGCGCCGCCATCGAAGCGGTGATGAGCGGCAGCGAAATGCCGTTCGAAGAAGGCCAGTTCCTCGAAGCCACCCTCTTCGGCCTCCTCACCGCCACCGAGGACATGAAGGAAGGAATGAAGGCCTTCCTCGAGAAGCGGACGGCGGAGTTCAAGAGCAGGTAGGGGGAGCGCGAGTTCCTCGGAGTTCCTCGGAGTTCCTCGGAGTGCCTCGGGTGCTTCGTCGCGCGCTCCTCCGAGGAACCCGAGGCACTCCGAGGAACTCCGAGGAACCGAATAACGGAATTCACCCCCGGGTAACCTTTGTCCTCTATAAAACGCCCATGACTGAGAACCTCGAGCACCTGATTCACGACTGGAACGTCGACGGCGAGCAGCCGCCGCGGCCGCAGCGGAAGATCGAATTCGACGACGAGACGCTGCGTGATGGGCTGCAGTCGCCTTCGGTGACCGATCCCTCGATCGAAGACAAACTGCGCATCCTTCATTACATGGATGCGATCGGCATCGACAACGCCGACATCGGCCTGCCGGGCGCCGGGCCGCACGTGCAGAAAACCGTCGAGCGTCTGGCGCGGGAGATCGTCGAGCAGAAACTCTCCGTCTATCCGAGCGCCGCGGGGCGGACGCACGAGAACGACGTTCGTCCGATCATCGACATCTCCGAGCGCGTCGGCATCGCCATCGAAGCCGACCTCTTCATCGGCTCGTCGGCCATCCGCCAGTTCGCCGAGGAGTGGGAGCTCGACTGGATCATCCAGCAGTCGGCCAAAGCGGTGCGTTTTGCGGTCGAGCACGGCATTCCGGTCATGTACGTGACCGAAGACACGACCCGCGCGAAGCCGGAAGACATCGAAAAGCTCTACACCGCCGCCATCGAAGCGGGCGCTGCGCGCATCTGTATCGCCGATACGGTCGGGCACGCCACGCCGTGGGGGACGCGCAACGTCGTCTCGTTCGTGCGCAAACTCGTCGACCGCGTCAATCCCGAAGTGAAGATCGACTGGCACGGTCATGAAGATCGCGGCATGGGCGTCATCAACTGCATCGCCGCGATCGAAGCGGGTGCGGATCGCGTCCACGGCTCGGCCGCGGGAATCGGCGAGCGCGTCGGCAACACGCCGATGGACCTGCTCATGGTCAACCTCAAGCTGATGGGATGGATCGACAACGACCTGACCTCGCTGCCCGAATACGTGAAGCACGTTTCGCGCGTCACGAACGTCCCGCTTTCCGACCGATATCCCGTTTTTGGGCGCGATGCCTTCCGCACCGGGACCGGAGTTCACGCGGCCGCGATCGTAAAAGCGAAGAAGAAGGGAAGCGACTGGCTGGCCGACCGTGTTTACTCCGGCGTTCCCGCAGGTATGTTCGGTCTCAAGCAGGTCATCGAAGTCGGCCCGATGTGCGGGCTCTCCAACGTGATTTACTGGCTCGACGCCAATGGATACGAGCAGCAGGAGTCGCTCGCGAAAGAAATTTTCCAGCTCGCGAAATCGACGAATCGTATTCTGACGGACGACGAACTGCATTCATGTGCGCGTCGCTGGCAGGACGCGCAGCAGGCAGTAGCGCAGTAGCAGCTCAATTCGCTGCCCGAGTGGCGAAACGGTATACGCAGCAGACTCAAAATCTGCCGTCCATCCGGACATGTCGGTTCGAGTCCGACCTCGGGCACCACATCAACTCCGATCGAGGGATTGCCAACCGTCATGCGCCGAATCTCACCCGTACTGCTCGTCCTTCTCGTCACCAGTGCCGTCTTCGCCCAGGATCGCGAGCCGCTGACGCTCCGCGATCCACAATCCCGTCTCGGACGGGCGATGATCCTCCATCCGAATGCGCCGCTCACCACCGAGGACCGGGCGCAGCTGAAGGCGCAGGGCGTCGAGATCAAGCACCCGCTCGCGGGCGGCCGCTTCCTCGCCCGGGTCCGCTCGAACGCGCAGTTCGATGACGCGGCCGGCACTCTCGAGCCGATGACCGTCGAGCACAAGATCCACCCGTCCGCGCGCCGCTTTGCAGCGCAGGGCAAGACGTGGGCGAAGGTCAACGTCTACTTCCACCGCGACGTCGAATTCGACGACGCGCGCGCCGCGGTGCTCGCGGCCGGCGGTGCGTTGCCGGATCCGTTCAAACTCGGCTTCTCACGGGCGCGCCTGCTCGAGGCGACGATCGCGCCTTCTTCGCTCGAGGCGCTGGCCAGCGACGAGCGCGTGCTCACCATCGCCGCGGCGCGGAAGCTCCGCATCGGCACCGACAACGCGAACTCGGCGAAAGCCGCGCACGTGCCGGAAGTGCACGCCGCGCCGTACGGCCTCACCGGAGCGGGCGTCAATGTCTCCATGTTCGAGCTCGCGCCGATCGACGTCACTCACCCCGAGTTCGGCGGCCGCGTCACGACAGTCCTCACGGCAGGTGACGCCGGCGACGCCGCGCACGCAACCCACGTCACCGGCACCATCCTCGCGTCCGGCATCAACCCGAATGCGAAAGGCATGGCCCCGGCCGCGCGCCTGAATCAGTTCTGCGTCGGCTGCGACGACAGCGACTGGATCGAAGACAAGGACGCCCTTCTTCACCCGCTCGGCGTCGTCGCCGACAACAACTCGTGGGGCTTCACCCTCGGCTGGATCGAGGAAGGCGGCCTGCCGGTGTGGCTGGGCGACGGCCAGGACCGCGGCGGCTACGACATCTACTACAGCACGCCTGTCCTCGACGAGATCACCATCGAGCGCGGCGTGCTCTTCGTGCACTCCGCCGGCAACGACGGTAACAAACAGACGTTCGGCGGCAGCGAGTGGTCCGAGCATCGCCACGTCAACGACGAAGGCGACACCGACACCACCCGGATGTTCTGCTACTCGAAGAACGGCAGCGGCACCGACTGCCCCGCCAGTGCGTGCAGCGGCGGCTGCGAAACGGCCCCGCACGATCCCGACACTCCGTGGGACACCATGGGTGCGACCGCCAGCGCGAAGAACGTCATCGCCGTTGGCGCGGCCGTCTCCAGCGGCACGTTTGTCGACATCGCCAGCTTCAGTTCGCGTGGTCCGACTGACGACGGCCGTGTCAAGCCCGACGTCGTCGCCCGCGGCACCGGCGTCATCTCCACCACCCCCGGCGGCAACTACGGCTCGAACCAGGGCACCTCGATGGCCGCCCCGGTCGTCACCGGCGTGGCCGCGCTGCTCGTCGAGCAGTGGCGCAAAACGTTCGGCGCGTCCAACAACCCGACGCCCGCGCAGCTCAAGGCTGTGATCATTGCCGGCGCGCAGGACCACGGCACCGCCGGTCCCGACTACACGTTCGGCTTCGGCATGATCAACGCCAAGGCCTCGGTCGACACGATCATCGCGGACGGCGGCACCGGCCGTCGCATCCGCAGCTACACATTCGCTGAAGGGCAGCAGCAGACGTTCGAGACGACCGTCACGGTCGACACTCCGCAGACGCTGCGCGTCGTTCTGAACTGGGCCGATCCGGCCGTCATCCGCCTCGGGAATGACGATGAAGCGGTGAAGGCACTGGTCAACGATCTCGACGTCAAAGTCATCGATCCGGCCGGCAACACGCACCTCCCGTACGTCCTCGACCGCATCAACTACAAGGCCGCGGCAACCCGCGGCGTGAACACGGTCGACAACGTCGAGATGGTGGAAGTCATGAACGCCGCCCCCGGCACGTATCGCGTCGTCGTCACCGGAACCAACGTCACTGATGGCCCGCAGACGGCGGTGCTCGTCACCTCGGCGGCACTCGCGCCGAGCGCGCCTCCCGCGATCCCGTGCGTCGATCCGCAGGAGCTCACCGGCAACAACGACACGGTGGCCAGCGCCACCCGCGGTCTCGTGACCGGCTCGCAGGTGAACGGTGCGCTCTGCGCCGACACCGATGTCGACATCTTCACCTTCACGGCCACGCAGGCCGGTCCGGTGAGCGTCTCGATCACCGCGAAGAGCACACCCGTCCGCGCCACACTCGCGGCCGGGGACGGCACCTTCACGACCAGCGTCGACGTGCCGGCCAACACGACCCGCACCATGAGCTTGAACGTCGGCTCCGCGCCGGTCGGGTACACGCTGCGAATCGAAACAGCGGGTGCGCGCGGCACCGACTCGTCGTATCACTTCACCCCGACGTTCGAGACCGCGAGCGGCCCGCGCCGCCGCAGCGTCCGACGCTGACCTGCCTTGATGAGTGGAGGGCACGCGATGGCGTGTCCTCCACTTACAATGCGCCGCCTATGGCGTACAACACCCTCCAGGTCGAGCACAGCAACGGCGTCCTGACCGTCACGCTGCACCGTCCCGAAGTCCACAACGCATTCAACGACGAGCTGATCGCCGAGGCGATCGACGTCTTCTCCAACATCGACGCGAGCGCCTCGCGCGTGGTCGTGTTGAAAGGCACCGGCAAGAACTTCTGCGCCGGCGCGGACCTCAACTGGATGTCGCGCATGGTCTCGTACACGCGCGATGAAAACGTCCGCGATTCCTCACTCCTCGCGAAGATGTACGCGCTGATCAACGAGTGCCCGCTCCCGGTGGTCGGCCGCATCCAGGGCGCCGCGATCGGCGGGGGAGTCGGCCTCGTCTCGGTGTGTGACATCGCCATCACCACGCGCGATTCGCAGTTCGGTCTTTCCGAGGTCAAGCTCGGGATTCTGCCGGCCGTCATCTCGCCGTACGTGATCGCGAAAATCGGGCAGACCCACGCACGCGCGCTCTTCCTGAGCGGCGAGCGATTCACCTCCGAGCGCGCGCTGCGCATCGGCCTCGTGCATCGCGTCGAAGAGTCGGAGCGCGAGCTCGACGCGGCCGTGTACGAGACCGTCACGCAGCTCAAGACCTCCGGCCCCGAGGCCGTGCGAGAGTGCAAGAAACTGATCGCGCACGTTGCGTCGAACGAGCTCGCCGACGCGATTCCGTACACCATCGACGCGATCGCCACACGCCGCGTTTCCGAAGAAGGGCAGCAGGGAATGCAGGCCTTCCTCAGCAAACAACTCGCCCCCTGGATCACCAACTAAATGTCAGCGACGATCGAGAAACTCATCGTCCCCAACCGCGGCGAGATCGCCGTGCGCATCGCCCGCGCGTGCCGCGAGAGAGGGATCGTTTCGGTGCTCGCGCATGCCGCGGACGACGACGTCCGCTACGTCCGGCGCTTTTTCGATGAAGCCGTTTCCCTCGGCAGCGGCGACGCGCGCGAGACCTATCTGAACGTCGCGAAAGTCGTCGACGCGGCGCGCGCGTCCGGCGCGAATGCGCTGCATCCCGGCTACGGCTTTCTCTCCGAGCGCGCCGAGCTCGCGGCCGCATGCGAGGAATCGAACATCCTCTTTGTCGGCCCGAAAGCGTCGTCCATTGCGGCGATGGGCTCGAAAGCAGAGTCGCGGCGTCTGATGCAAACGCTCGGCGTGCCGGTCGTTCCCGGTTACGACGGCGAAGACCAGTCGCTCGAAACGTTGACGCGCGAGGCCGCGAAAATCGGCTTTCCGCTGCTCGTCAAAGCGTCGGCAGGCGGCGGCGGCAAAGGGATGAAGATCGTGCGCGCGCAGGAAGAGCTGCAGCCGGCCATCGAGTCGGCCGCGCGCGAGGCGATGAAGGCGTTCGGCGATGCGCGCCTCCTTCTCGAGCGCTACATCGAAGAGCCGCGGCATGTCGAGTTCCAGATCTTCGGCGACAGCCACGGCAACATCGTTCATCTCTTCGAGCGCGACTGCTCGATTCAGCGCCGCCATCAGAAAGTCGTCGAGGAAACTCCCGCGCCGCGATACTCCGACGAGCTCCGCCAGCGCATGGCCAAAGCGGCCATCGCTGCTGCCGCCGGTGTGGAGTACCGCAATGCCGGAACGGTGGAGTTCATCGTCACGCCGGAAGGGGAGTTCTACTTCCTCGAAATGAACACGCGCCTGCAGGTCGAGCATCCGGTGACCGAGCTCGTGACCGGCGTCGATCTCGTGCACGCGCAGCTCGACGTCGCCGCCGGCAAGCCGCTGCCGTGGCAGCAGGACGAGCTGCGCCAGCGCGGCCACGCTATGCAGGTGCGCATCTACGCCGAGGATCCGGACGACCGCTTCCTGCCGCAGTCGGGTGCGATCGCGCAGTACGTCGAGCCGACCGGTCCCGGCGTGCGCGTCGACGCCGGGGTGATGCGCGGAAGCGAAATCAGCGTGAAGTTCGACCCGATGCTCGCCAAGCTGATCTGCTACGCCGCCGATCGCGAGACCTGCATCGACCGCCTCTCGCGCGCGCTGCGCGATTACGTGATTCTCGGGACCAAAACCAACGTCTCGTGGCTGCGCCGCGTCGTCACCCATCCCGCCTTCCGCGATGGCCTCGTGAGCACCCGCTTTCTGCAGGATCACGCCGAATCGCTCGAGCCGCGTGTGCCGGAGATCGTCCCCGCGATTGCCGCCGCACTCGCCTCGGCGACGCGAAAAGCGCCGGCGGCGAGCGCGGCGTCCGGACCGCAGTTGCCGAGCGTCTGGGATCAACTGCCCGGCTGGCGCGGATAAGTTGGAGTGCGGCGACGCAAGTCGCCGCTTTTACTATCGGTCGGAGTAAAAGCGGCGACTGGCGTCGCCGCACTCCAAAACGCCCGCTGGCCTTCCTCATGCACGCACCCTCGTCCATGAAGCCGCTGATCGTTTCCCTGATCGTCTTCCTCGGCTGCACGACCGCAACGACCAACACGCAAACATCACAAACGTCACAACCCACCGGAGCAGCAAAGGCACAAACCTCCGAGCACCGCAATCTCCAGATCCTCCCGCGCGACATCCCGCGCGATCAGTTGATCGCGATCATGCGCAACTTCTCGAGCTCCCTCGGCGTGCGCTGCAATCACTGCCACGTCGTCACGGCGACGGAGCCGAAGGAAGTGCTCGACTTTCCGTCCGACGCGAAGGAAGAGAAGCGCGTCGCCCGCGTGATGATGCAGATGACCCAGCAGATCAACGGCCCGTGGATGACGAACGTCGAGGCCGCGGAAGGGGAGCATCACGAAGCCGCTGAAAACGCGGCCCGCGGCGCGCACGCGAATGAGCAGCGCGTCTTCTGCTGGACCTGCCACCGCGGCAAGGTCGAGCCGGAAATGCCGCCTGCACCTCCGGCCCAGACCGCGCCGCGTTGACCCGTCGCGAGCAGGAACGTCGGGCTTACGCGCCCGTCGTTCCGCGCGACGCGTTCGGATCGTTGTAGGGATCGTGCAGTTTGACCGGCTGCTTCGACTTGGTGCGGAAGCGCACGTTGAGCAGCTCGACGAAGACCGAGAAGGCCATGGCGAAGTAGATGTAGCCCTTCGGAATGTGGAAGTCGAGTCCCTCGGCGATGAGGGTCGTTCCGATCAGCAGCAGGAAACTGAGCGCGAGCATCTTCACCGTCGGATGGCGATCGACGAACGCGCTGATCGAGCCGGCCGCGAACAGCATGATCACGACCGCGATGATGACCGCGGTGATCATCACGCCGAGGTGCTTGGCCATGCCGACCGCGGTAATCACCGAGTCGAGCGAAAAGACGATGTCGAGCAGCATGATCTGGATGATGACCGCGTTGAGCGTCGGCGCCACGCGCTTGCTCGTGCTGCCGTCTTCCCCTTCCAGCTTGTCGTGAATCTCATGCGTCGCCTTCCCCATCAGGAAGAGACCGCCGGCGATCAGAATCAGATCGCGACCCGAGATCTCGGCGCCTAAGACGGTGAAGAGCGGCGCCGTCAGCTTCACGATCCACGCGAGCGACAGCAGCAGCAGGATGCGCGTGACCAGCGCCCCGCCGAGACCGATGTTGCGCGCCTTCTTCTGATCGGCCTTCGGCAGCTTGCCGGCGAGGATCGAGATGAAGATCACGTTGTCGATGCCGAGCACGATCTCGAGCAGCGTCAGAGTGAAGAGAGCGATCCACGCCTGCGGATCCGACAACCATTCCATTTGCGAGACTCCTGAGCCGCACCGGGCGGCTGATTTTGCGCGCGCGATTCTACTGGAGGAGTGCGCGCGCGGCGCGGCGATCGCGATACTCTCGCCGCGTGCACGACGATCCCGTGCTGTTCGACGTCGCGATCATTCTGCTCGCCGCGTTTCCGCTGCTGTTCGTGGGGCGGCGCATTCGCGTGCCGGAGGTGCTGAGCTACATCGTCGCGGGGATCATCATCGGTCCGCACGCGCTCGGTTTCATTCGCGATGCGGAGCGCGTCGACACGATCGCAGAGCTCGGCGTCGCGCTGATTCTCTTCTTCATCGGACTGCACGTGCCGCTCGCGCGATTGCGCGCGCTCGGCCGCACGGCGTTTCTCGCGGGGCCGCTGCAGATGGGCATCACCGCACTCGGTGTCGCGGCGATCACGGTGCTCATCGGACGCGAGCTCCGGCTCGGTGTTTTCTACGGTCTGCTGGTGGCCTTGGGATCGACGGCGGTCGTGCTGCCGATCCTGACGACGCGCGACGAGGTCGGCGCACCATTCGCCCGCAAGTTCCTCGGCGTATCTCTGTTCCAGGACCTCGCGGTCATTCCGCTGATGCTGCTCGTGCCGGCATTCGCGATGGGCAATCCGGGCGCGCCGACGTCGCGGGAAGTATTCACGCGCGTGGTCATCGCGATCGGCGGCGTCGTGCTGTTGATCGTCGTCTCACGGGTCGTCGTCCCACGCATTTTCAGCGCGATCGCACGCCTCGGGCGCGAGACTTTCACCGCGGCGTCGCTGGTGCTGATCGTGGCCACGATCGCGATTGCCGAGCGCATCGGCATCTCGCCCGCGCTCGGCGCGTTCGCGGCCGGGCTGGTCGTCGGCGACACGGAGTTCATTCACGAGATCGAAGGGGTGCTGCGGCCGTTCCGCGATTTCCTCTCCGCGCTTTTCTTCACTTCGATCGGCATGCTGCTCGATCCGGCATTCGTGATCGCGCATCCGCTGCTGATCGCCGCCCTGGTGGCGGGGGTGATCGCGCTGAAGGTGCTGGCGGCATATCCGGCCTTCCGTCTGTCGCGCACGTTGCGTCGCACGTCGGTGCGCGCGGCGTTTGCGATCGCACCGATCGGCGAGTTTTCGTTTCTCCTCGCGCAAGCAGGCGAGCGCGCGGGTTTGCTCGGCCCCGCGGGCGAGCAGACGTTCGTGGCGGTCGCCGTGGTGACGCTCGCGGTCTCGCCGCTGCTGATCAGCGCCGGCGCCGCGATCGCGAAACGGATGCACGAAGCTGCGACGGAGGAGGAAGGGGAGGCGCGCGATCCGCTGCGCCGCCACATCCTCATCATCGGCTACGGTCTGAACGGTCAGAACGTGGCGCGCGTGCTGGTCTCGACCGGCGTGCATCACATCGTGCTGGAGGAAGATCCCGATCGCGTGGCCGCCGCGCGCCGCAACGGCAGCCGCTCGATCATGGCGGACGCGGCCGATCCGCACGCGCTGGAACTCGCCGGAATCGCGGACGCGGTGGCGGTGATCGTGGCGATCTCGGATCCGGACGGCACACGCCGCATCGTCCGCTTCTGCCGCACGATCAATCCGGACGTGCACGTGATCGTCCGGACGCGCTACATCGCGGAAGTGGAACGTCTGCGCGAGCTGGGCGCGAACGAGGTGATCCCGGAGGAGTTCGAGACGTCGCTGGAGATCGTGACGCGCACGCTCCGTGTGATGGGGGTGCCGCAGAACATTGTGGCGAACCAACTGCGCCTGCTGCGCGATGAGGGTTACCGGATGCTGCGCGATCCGGCGGTCCGCGCAACGGACGGCCGCCGTCTGTCGGCGATTTTCGCGGCCGGAATGTCGCAAACGTTCATGGTGCTCCCGGATGCGTTCGCGGACGGCCGCACGATCGAGGAGCTGGGGATTGTGGAGGAGGGAGTCGGCGTGGCGGCGCTCCTCCGCGACGGCCGCGCACTCTCACCACTCCCGGTCGACGAGCCGCTGCACGCAGGCGACACGATGCTGCTGGTCGGCGCTCACGAGGATCTGAGCCGAGCTGTCGCCATGCTCGAACGTTCCGCCTGATCACGGGGAACGACGAGAGGCCTCCGGCGGGCGGGCCCGGCCCGCGGCGTTTGTTGTCGCACGGACCGCGATCGTCGCGACACGCGCGCGTTCAGCCGTGGGCAACCAACGCGGCGGGCCGGGCCCGCCCGCCGGAGGCCCCCGGTCGGTTCCCTTGAGTTCGCAGCGAGGCAGGCGCGGGATCTGAATCATGCGACTGCTCCTTTCCATCGTCCTACTGCTCGTGTCGACCTCCGTGTTCGCGCAGGAGCTCTTTCCCACATTCAGCGTGACCGGCGCGACCTCGCCTTCATCGTTCGACACCAACGTGCGCATCGATCCGGAGGAGACAGGCGGGGAGGGAACGCTCGTCAGTTTCGAGGACGACCTCGGACTCGAAGGGGAGCGCACGGTGCAGCGCTTCGGCCTGCAATGGCGGCCCTTCGCGCGGCACGAGCTCGCCGCGACCTACTTTTCCGCGCCGCGTTCGGGCATCGAGCAGATCAATCGCGACATCGTCTTTCGCGATGAGACGTATCCGGTGAATGCGCTCGTGACGACGGAGTTCGATCTGGATTACGCGAGCGCGACCTACACGTACTGGGCACGCCGCTCGGACCGCGACGGCCTCGGCATCACGCTCGGCGTCGCCGCGCTGGCCCTGGACGCGAGCATCACGGCGGAACGGCCGGGCCAGTCGGTGACGGTGACGCAAACGGCCGAAACGGAAGTGCCGGTGGCTCTGGCCGGCGTACAGGGACGGTTCGCATTCACCCGCACGATCTTCGGCGAGGCGAGTGTCTCGACTCTCCCCAGCGTGACGATCGGCGATTACACGGGCACGGCACTCACGGCCGGCGCCCGCCTGGAGTACCGCCCGTTCCGCTGGATCGGCGTCGGTGCCGCCTACCACTATTTCCGCCTGGATGTGGATGTGGATCAAGGCGAATTCGGCGGCTCACTCGACATGACGATCCGCGGCCCCGAGGCCTTCGTCCGGCTCGCGTTCTGACGCGGGCGCCGGGGAGACGACCGAGGGCCTCCGGCGGGCGGGCCCGGCCCGCCGCGTTGGTTGCCCAAGGCTGAACGGGCGCGCGTCGCGACGATCGCCGTCCGTGCGACAACAAACGCCGCGGGCCGGGCCCGCCCGCCGGAGGCCTCTCGTCGTCCCCGGTCGTCTCCCGTTCAGAGAGCGAACGGACGAAAAGAGTGGCGGTTGTCACCAATTATTTGCTATCCTGCGTGGAGCGCGCGGCTCTTCGGGACATCGTCCTCCCATCCGTGTGAAATTTCAGGTCCAGCAGGTCTTAACCGTATGAAGCGACTACTCCTCGCCGCCGTACTGCTGTTTCCATTTGCAACCACGCTCCAGGCTGATTCCGAGCCGTGTGGTGGTGCCGCGCCGGAGTCCCTCGTCGACTCCTTGTTGCGTCAGGCGCCGGGGCTCAAAGCCGAAGTCCTGCGGCTCGCGCTCAACTCCACCCGCTGCGCCTCCGCCAAAGGCATGGTCAAGCGCAAAGACCTGCTCACCGTCATCGACTACTCCCTCCCGTCCGACAAGCCGCGCCTCTTCATCTTCAACCTCGCCGGCCGCAAGCTCCTGTATCGCGAGCTCGTTGCGCATGGGAAAAACAGTGGCGGCAACATC
>DASVRB010000246.1:0-11785 GCA_036388835.1 Thermoanaerobaculia bacterium
CTACACCTACGATCCGTTCGGCAACCTGATCGCGCGCCGAGCGACTTCGGGGAGTACGGTCACGCAGGCGGTATCGACGACGAACAATCGTCTGACCAGTGCGACGTACGACGGCGTCGGCAACCTGGTGAGCGGCGGCGGTCGACGTCGGCGGGGCGGGTGAAGCGCAGCACGGGTCGGGCCGGAACGATTACTACGTGTACGACGCGAATGACGAGCGGATCGGAGCCTTGAGCGCGCCGTCCGGCAGCTGGAAGTGGACGATTCGAGGAGCGGGCGGCGAGGTCGTGCGCGAGTACGAGTCGGCGAACTCCGCGAACGCGCCGTGGATCTGGGGCGAGGACTTTGTGCACCAGGGAGGCCGTGTCATCGGCTCCGAGCGCGAACAAGCCGAAGGCGGCCGCCGCCACTTCCACCTCGATCACCTCGGCACCGTGCGTATGGTCACGAACCACGATGGCCAGGCCATCTCGCGCCACGACTACACCCCGTTCGGCCTCGAGGCCACGCCGCTCAGCCAGGAAATGGACCGCGGCTACTCCCGCGCCAACACGCTGGTCTTCACCGGCCACGAACGCGACTACAACAGCGGCACGGCCACGCAAAACACCGACTATCTCGATTACATGCACGCGCGGTATTACAAGGCGAGCTGGGGGAGGTTCTTGTCGGTTGATCCGGGCAGGGACTCGCATCCGCGGCAGCCGCAGAGCTGGAACATGTACGCATACGCAGGAACAACCCGACGCGGTATGTGGATCCGACAGGTCGTACCGCCGACGACACTGCTGATGAGAAAACGCACAAGGAGCCAAAGCGTAAGCCGAAGAAGGTCGAACCTCCTGGCCCGAAACCTCCCGTACCGGTTCCCGGAATTCCCGGTTCCGACTGGAAGTGGAACCCTGACCCTGGAGACTCCCGCGGTGGCAAATGGGGCCCGACGAAACCGCGGAAAGGGAAAGGAGGGGGCCAGCCCTCGGCGAGTTTGGAAGAGGACGCCCCAGTTCCCCACTGGGATGTCGATGACGGTCTAGGCAATCGTCGACGATACGACGAGAATGGCAACTTCGTTACACCCGGGGAGGCGCATGGCCGTCCTGCGAAGCGAACGACAACTATCAGCCCGGGCGACGTGGTCGGAGCTATTGGTCTAGCGATTTTCGGGACAGCAATCTTCATTATGACCGGCGGCAGTGCTTCGTTGCAACCTACTCCCGCTGGTGTTGTGATTACGCCGCCGACGCTGACGCCGCCGTATCCTAATAAAGAATGCCCTACTTGCGCCTGACATGTTTGAACGCCATCGTGACGCTGCAACTATATGAAAATTATTTCGAACGTCGAATGCCAATCATGGATCGTCGGGAAGCCGCACAGTTCCTTCACTTGGGAGTCTATCGAGATCCGACATAAGCACGTCATGAGATATTCGATGCCGGCGGATGCAGGACGGAAAACCGCACTTGCGCGGACATTCAGTGCGTTGTCCGATGGGCCGGGCGAAGGGTTGTTATGGATCACACGGTGGGGGATCTTTCCCTCGAGTGAGAACATGACACTGTTCGAAGGGTATCGTCGTTCGCTAAACGAGAAACGAACTCTGGCATCAGCTCCCGGACATCTCTTTGGAGCTGCCGATATCGAACAGCTCGAATGCTTACTCGGTATGGCGCTTTACTTTTTTTGGGACGTCAGTCTGTTCGCTCCCAATGGAGTCTGGGTCCGAATCAGCCATGACGAAGTGTTCTCCGTCCACTCTACGGACAGGGCCGAGTTGCGGACATGGCAGGAGGCGCTCGCGCCCTTCGAACTCGAACTCTTTTCCGCGGTCGAACAGTGACGTGCACCATCCAACGCCCGCGGCCGTAGGAGTCGCGCGAATGGGCGCGCGTCAAGCCGCTTGTGACATCATGAGGGGGCTGCTTGCGCTATTGCCGGTGGTCGGCTGGGCTTTCGACGTGAAGCTATCCCACCTGATGGTGACCCGACCATTGAGAATCGCGCGCAGGAAGTGTTCGGCATGGGCTTTTACGACGTACCGACGGAGCAGCGGCGAGCGGTCCTCCAAGATCTGTTCGGCAAGCCTAAGGAGCGAGGCGAACCTCCGTGCTCGGTAGATAAGGGCAACGGGAAGCTGGCGCCGTGCGGCTAACCCGTCGAAAGGCAGCGCAGAACGCAGTGCAACTGCACGCCTACACCCCCTTCGGCCTCGAGGCCACGCCGCTCAGCCAGGAAATGGACCGTGGCTACTCCCGCGCCCACACGCCGGTCTTCACGGCCACGAACGGACTACAACAGCGGCACGGGCACCCCTAATACCGACTATCTGGATTACATGCACGCGCGGTATTACAAGGTGGCGTGGGGGAGGTTTTTGTCGGTTGATCCAACATGGATCAGCGCCGATCTCGGTAAACCGCAAAGTTGGAACCGATACAGCTACGTTCTCAATGATCCCGTGAACCTCACTGACCCGGACGGCGAAGCATGGGACGACGTCTTAAGTCAGAATGGTGGCGGAAAAAGTTCGACGGGTGGTCCCACCGAAGGAGGTTGAGGAAGACGATCCGAATCGGGAGGGCTGTCCGTGACGCTGGCTACACTGACGAACAAGCGGAACGGATGTCGAATCCTGTTGGCGCAGCGCAACGCGGTCTCAATGAGGCCGGCGGAACTCTGGCGGCGGAAGGAACAAAGCAGTTCTCCGTCCAGGCAGTTAGTATCGGTGGGCCAGCGTTGTTGCGAGCTGCGCTGGTGCGATTAATGCGCAGATAACGAACGTCGGCCATGCACTCATTAAGCATCCCGCAGTCGTCGGTTTGAGCACGAGCACAACCTTGAAGCAGCGATCAATCGCGCAGCCGCTGATGCGCTGAAAAACATCCTCGGAAACGGGGTGCGTACGACCGTTAGCGCGCCGCGGTACGGCGAAGTAATTCAGGTTTCAGATTCCCGGCGGATTCGGTGCGCGCTGGTATGCAGACGGAAGATTTATCGGTTTTTACTAGCCCGTAGGTGGAGCCATGACCACTAAGAATATACATACACGAGCAGCAGGTGTTACCGCCGAAATGTTTCATGTGCGAAAGTTCACCGCGATTGATCGGGGGTCGCGGTCTGCTGAGAACGTGGCCTACCAAACATCGACGCGACTGAAAGCCACGGTTAGGATACAGGGTCTGTGACGACAGTCAGGGAACTCTCGACGTGGTTAGAACAGTCGCTGCCTCGACGGCGCTCGGAGCGCGCGAATGTCACAGTCGTGGTAGGCGTGCTCTACACGGTCTTGTCTGGCCTTATCTGTCTGGCCTTCGTGTGGAGTGCGCGGGTCGGTTGTCTATTGCCGCTACTACTTCTCGTTGTATTCGGCGTCGTCGGTGAAATGCTTGCGGGCATCCTTTCGCCTCTAAGACGCGTAGAGTAGACCGTACATTTACCGCGCCATTTGCGGCACGAGTTTCTGCACGTGCAACCCATCCGAAAAAGTCAATCGCTTTGGCTCCAGGCGTGACGGCGCTAACGAATAGGCGTTCTCGCTGTTCAGCCGGCAGACGTCACGGGCGGCGCGTCGGCGTCGCGCAGCGGCTATCATCCGCTCGTGCGTTCCGCTCTTGCGACTTGCGCCCTTCTGATATTCGCCTCTTGTGCTGCGCGGCCTGATCCGGTCAGTGCGCCGGCCGCTCCTGTGGCCGTTTCGCGGGAGGCGCCGGCTGCGCGTACGACGGAGACTGTTTATGTGAATGCTTCGGCGCTGAATGTGCGGGAGCGGGCGTCGGCGGATTCGCGGATCGTGGCGCAGGCAAAGCGCGGGGTGGCGTTGACGGTGGTTTCGCGTAATGACGGATGGGTGCAGGTGCGGCTGGGGGACCGGCGGGTGGGGTGGGTGGCGGAGCGGTTTGTATCAACGGACCTGGTTCCTGAACAGCGGAGTGGGGGACGTGCGGCGCGTGCGACCTCGAAACCGACGGCGGGGAAGCGGGGGTGTGAGTCGGAGTATTCGTTTATTGAGACGCCGACGCTGTCGCGCGGGTCGGAGGCGGATGCGCACGGGCTCGTGGTCGTCGAGGCGACGGTGAGCGCGAAGGGGATTGTGACTGCGACGAAGGTGATCTCGAATACGACCGGCGATCCTTCGGCGGGGGCGGCGGCGGAGCGGGAGATCCGGTCGGCGCGATTTGCTCCGCCGGTGCGCAATTGTGAGCCGCGGGCGTTTATTTTTACGTATCGGCGGACGTTCTAGGAGTGCGGCGGCGTTGCCGCCGCTCTGGTAGTTGCGAACCGCGCTGTTGAGTAACAGAGCGGTGGCTTTGCCACCGCACTCCTAGATCAGTCCTTTTCGATGGTGATGTTGCCGTTGGAATTGGCGAGCTCGAGGCGGCAGCCGCCGCCGCCGATGGTGCCGGTCATGGTGGATTCGGTCACGTCGGTGGTGCTCACGGGGTAGGCGGTTTTGATGCTGCCGAACGAGGTGCGGGCGTTGACGGTGTAGCCGGCATTTTCGGGGAGCGCGACTTTGATCGAGCTGAAGTTGGTCTTGAGCGAAACGGGGTGGCAACCGCTGCCGCGCAGTTGCCGGACGGAGATGCCGCCGTTGGAGTTCTCGACCGTCACGGCGCCGCCGACGCCGTCGATGAAGACGGAGGCGAAGCTCGTGCGGACGGTCGCCCCGTTGCCGATCTCTTTCAGCGTCACGTTCGCGTTCTCATTGCGCACGGTCGCTGTGCCGCGTACGCGTTCGGCATGCACGGAGCCGAAGCGCGTCGTGCCGGTGAATGCGCCGACGTCGGTGACACGGATGCTGCCGTTGTTGTTGTCGACTTTCACCGCTCCCTCGACGTCGACGAGCGTGACGCTGCCGAAGCCGGTCTCGATGGTGGCGGCGCCGCCGATGTGCGATGCGTCTACTTTGGAGTTGTTGCCGTCGACGGTCAGCGCGCCGCCGATGGTGTTCGCGAGGACGCTGCCGAATGAGTTCCGCACGGTTGCATGACCGGTCACGTTCGAGAGCTCGACGCGGCCGTTGCTGTTCGTGACGTCGACGGTGCCACGCACGGTCGAGGCTTTGACGCTGCCGAATGCATTGGTGGCTTTCAGTGCGCCACCGACGTCGACGGCCTCGATCGAGCCGTTGGTGTTGCGGATGGTCGCGGCGCGTGAGACGTCGGTGACGGTGACGGAGCCGAAGCGATTCGCGGCGGTGACCGCGCCGTCGACGTTCCGAACGGTGATCGAGCCGTTCTGGTTCGTGATCGTCAGATCGCCGCGATGGCCTGTCGCGTCGATGGAGCCGAACGAATTCGTCAAAGCGTGCGCGCCGCGGGCGTCGTGAAAGGAGATCGAGCCTTGCTTGTTGTCGATGGTGCTCGATGCGCCGAGGCCGCGCGCGTCGGTGTTGCCGAACCGGTTTTTGGCGGTGACGGGGGCGTTCGCCGGGACCAGCACGTTCATGTCGACCGAGTACGACAGGCGGCCGGAGTGATTGCGGATGTCGGGGAAATTCGTGGTGATGGTGACACCCTGCGGCCCTTCACTGGCGTTGATGTGGATGGCTTTGCCAATGTCGTCGTCAGACGAGCGGATGGTGGCGCGCACCTGCACCTGCGAGCTGTCGTGCGTGCGAATGGTGAGATTGCCGAAGCCGTGATCGATGGCGACGCGGCCGCCGGTGAAGTTGAATGTCTTGCCGTACTTCACCTCGAAACGCGAGTCGTCATCCTCGGCGAGGAGCGGCAGCGCCGCGGCAAGGAGAAGGACGAGGAACAGCTTACTGAGTCGAAACATCGGAGTCCTCCCGCAGCACGTCGCGCAGGGTCTGCTGTTTTTCGGAGTACATGGACAGCAGTTGTTTGCGGAGGTGTGCGTTCTGTCGGTTCTGGTCGATGTTCGCTTCGCACTCGGCGATGGCGTCATCGAGCAGCATCAGTTTTTCTTTGTACGAGACGATGAGTGGGGTCTGCGCATCCTCGAGCTTCGCCTCGGCCAGGTTCTCGAGCTTGTCGATGGCGGCGAGGTGCGCACGTTCGGCGCGCTCGACGTCATCGAGCGCGGTGATCCGCAGGATGTCGCGATCGAACGCGGCCTCGTGCGTCTGCACGCGGAGCGCGTAGAACATCGTGCCGCCGAGGCCGATGGTCAGGATTGCGGCGGCAGCGAACGAACGGATTTTTCTCGCGGGACGGCGGCGCTGTTCGTCGCGGAGCGAGCGCTCGATCCGCGGCCAGAGCAGGTCGTTGTCCCACGACTTGTGCATCGATTGCGCGGTCGCGGAGATGTCGTTCCACGACGCGAGGCTGGCCGAGCAGGGCCGGCACTCTGCGGCATGACGTGCCGCCGTCTCCATGGCGAGCGGCGACGCGTCGAACAGCAGGTCGTCGAGGTCTTTGCAGTCGATGGTTTTCATGATTTTCCTGGGGTGGTGAGGGAACCGGTCTGCTTCATTGGGAGCGTCTCCACTTGTCCTGCAGTTCTTTTTTCGTGGAGAAGAGAATCCATTTGGAGTTGCCTTCGGTGATGCCGAGGACTTCGCCGATCTCGGCGTGGCTGAGGCCTTCGATTTCGAAGAGGGTGAAGACGCTGCGGCGCTGTTCGGGAAGCTGATCGAGCAGGCGGCGCAACGCGATGCGTTTGGTGTCGTCGACGTTAGCGCCGCTGCGCTCGAAGGAGTCGTCGAGCGGCGCCTCGTCGATGCGGCGTTTGCGTTTGCGGAGAACGTCGTAGCAGGTGTTGACGAGGATGCGGTAGACCCACGTCGCGAACGACGCTTCACCGGTGAAGGTCGTGGCGGCGCGATGGACTTTGAGGAAGGTCTCCTGCACGGCATCCTCAGCATCGCCGGAGTTGCCGAGGTGGTTCCAGGCGATGCTCTTCATCCGGTCGCCGTAGCGGCGGTAGATCTCCTCGAACACACGCGAATCGCCGGCCGCGCAGCCCGCGGCGAGGCGCTGGTCGTCAGCGGCCGGCGCGGGCGTTGCGGCAACGTGAAGCGCGGGTGTCATGGCGGCGTGAAGCATGGTTCTGCGGGGATAGACGTGGGGATTGGGGGAACGTTAGAGCTGTCATTCGTTGTCGGTTGTCAGTTGTCGGTTGTCCGCGGCTTTCTGTGGGTCGGACGCTCTTTGCCAAGCGCTGGAGACGTTCGCAAGGCGGCGATGGTTCTCGTCCAGGGCAGGCTCACAGACAACTGACAACTGAGAACCGACAACAACTTCACAATTCATCAATCGACCTCGGCCAATCCCCTTTCAGCAGGCGGGAGAGGGCGCGGTCGGCGAGGAGTTTTCCGCCGGTCTGGCAGCGGGCGCAGTAGTTGGTTTCGTTTTCGGCGTAGACGATGCGCTGGACGGGGGTGTTGCAGGCGGGGCAGGGCTGGTTGTAGCGGCCGTGCACGGCCATTTCGGCGCGAAAGGCGGTCACTTTCTCGGGGAAGCCGCTGCCGGTCTCGCTGCGCAGACGGTCGATCCATTCGAAGAGGACGTTGCGGATGGCGGCGTGCAGGCGCGCGATTTCTTCGTCGTCGAGATTCGTCGTCATCTGCACGGGAGAGAGGCGCGCGCGGTGGAGGATCTCGTCGGAGTAGGCGTTGCCGATGCCGCTGAAGACGTGCGGGTCGGTGAGGGTGCGTTTGAGCGTGTGGCGCTCTTTGGTCAGCGCGGTGCGGAACTGCTCGACCGTCATTTCGAGCGGTTCGATGCCGCCGGGATCGTGGGCGCGCAACGCTTCTTCACCGCGCAGGATGTGAATCGCCGCACGGCGTTTGGAGCCGGCCTCGGTGAGGACGAGCGTGCCGTTGTCGAAGTCGAACGCGGCGAGCCCGATCTTCCCCGGAACTTTCGCGCCGGACGCGAGCCACTTGAAGCGGCCCGCAATCATCAGATGGATGACGATGAAGAGATCGTCCTCGAGGCCAAACACGATTCGCTTGCCGAGACGGCGCAATGAGGTGACGCGTTTGCCGGCGGCGTCGGCGGGAGCGGGGTCGACCGTACGGAGGACGAATGGGTTGGCGAGCCGGACCTTGTCGAGCGTATGGCCGAGCACGCGTGCCTCCAGCGCCTCGAGGTAGATGGCGACGTCGGGAAGTTCAGGCACGATCTGTCCATTATCGATGAGCATGCGGACAATGAAGGTGTTGGTGGTCGGCTGGATAGCCGGAGGGGCGTTCGTCGTCCTGATCTCGGCTCCCGCGGCTACGAAGCGGGTGACGCACGCCGCGCGTGAGAGCGTGCGCGTCGCGACACAGACGCGTCCGCTCGACGGCACTGCCGGCCGCCCCTCCACGAGTACGGCTGCGCCGCGTTTCACGGCGGCGGACGCGATGATCATTCCGGTGCTCGGGATCGAAGCCGCGTCGCTGCGCGACAACTTCGATCACGCGCGCGGCGGCGGGCGTACGCATCACGCGCTCGACATCATGGCGCCGCACGGCACGCCGGTCATCGCGGCGGTCGACGGCACGATCCGCAAGCTCTTCACGAGCAAGGGCGGCGGGCTGACGATCTATCAATTCAACACTCGCGAGGAGCGCGTCTACTACTACGCGCACCTCGCTCGTTACGCGGACGGTCTTGCAGAAGGGCAGTTCGTCGCGCAGGGCACCGTCATCGGATACGTCGGCGTGACCGGCAACTCCGCGCCCGACGCGCCGCATCTCCATTTCTCCGTCGAGGTGCTGCCGCTGACGAAGGAATGGTGGAAGGGCGTGCCGCTGAATCCGTATCCGATGCTGGTGCCGGCGGCTACGACACGCGCTTCAGTGCTTCCTTGACGTTCTTGTCCTCGGGGACGAGTTTGAGCGCGTTGAGGAAGCTCTGCTTCGCGTCGGCCTTGCGGCCCTGCTTTTCGTAGAGCATCCCGAGCCAGTACCAGGCGAGCGCGACCGGCGGCTCATCGTCTGCCGGTTTGTAGGCGAGATACTTTTTGATGAATGCCTCGCCGCGCGCGAAGTCGGTGCCGCTGAGTGCCGCGACATGGCCGATGCGCAGGTGCGCCGGCATGTACGTCGGATCGAGCTTCAGAGCCATCTCGAACTCGTGCACGGCGCCGCTGTAGTTCTTGTCGGCGTTGAGCAGGAACATGCCGAGGGCCTGATGGGCGCGGGGATTGTTCGGCTGCTCGCGGACCGCGGTCACGAGCTCCTTGCGCGCAAGGTCGAGCTTCTTGTCGCGAGCGTAGATGCGGGCGTACGCGTGATGGCCTTTGAGCGAGTCGAGCTTCTTGATCTCCGCCGCCTGGGCGAGCGCCTTCTCGGTGCTGCCGCCCATGAAGCCGGGGGCGATGGTGTAGTAGTCGACGAGACCCTGACGCGCGTCGATGTGCTTCGGGTCGAGCGCGACGGCCGCCTCGAACTCCGCTTTGACCTTCTTGGCGAGGGACGCTTGTTTCAGGATGCCGGCGCTCTGCGCCTGCGCGCCGTAGACGGTGCCGAGGAGATAGTGCGCGTCGACGTTCTTCGGATTCGCGGCGATCACCTTTTCGAGGAGCGACACGGCCTTGTCGAATTCGCGCCGCTCGATCGCGGCTCGGCTGGGAGCGAGGGCGTCGGGATCAGCGGCGAATACCGAGGAAGCGAGGAGGCAAAGCAGGAGCAGGGCAGAAAGGGGACGCATGTTGATGTGTACGTAACTTGCTGAGCGCAAGTTGCGGTCTCGCTACTGCCGGAGCCGAAATTTTCGTCCGGCAGCGCGCCGGGCCGTGAGGTGAAGTTTCGCTAGAATGCGCGACTTCTTCGGAATGACGACCACAGAAACGCTCTCCACCGCCAGTACGCATCGCGCCACTCTCCCGATTCTCGACTCCGCCGACGTCGCGCGCACATCAGAGGAAGCGCTCGCACGCGCACGCGAGCTGCTCGCGCGTATCGAAGCGCTGCCGCTCGAGCAGGTGAGCGCCGAGAGCGTGCTCGATGCGTGGGACGAGACGGCGATCGTGCTCGAGGATTCGTTCGGCGCGATCTCGCTGCTCAACAGCGTGCATCCGGACAAAGAGGTGCGCGATGCGTGCGACGTGGCGCTGGTCGCGGAGTCGTCGTTCCTCACCGACGTGTTCCAGAACGAGGCGTTTTACGAGCGGGTGCGCCGCGTGGCCGCCGATTCGGTCGCCGCACGCGAGATGCAGAAGCAGCTCATCGAGGCATTCGAAGACAGCGGCGTCTCCCTCGGCGCGGAGAAGCGGAAGCGCTTCAAAGACATCTCCGACCGGCTGACCGAGCTCGGACAGGAGTTCGCGAAGAACATCCGCGAGAACGACACCCGTCTCCGCTTCACGCCCGATGAATGCCGCGGCCTGCCGCAGTCGTGGCTCGAGCGGATGCCGCGCGATGAAGAAGGGAACTACATCTGCGGCTTCGACTATCCCGATTACGTTCCGTTCCTCATGAACGCGCATGACGAAGATGCGCGGCGCCGCTACTGGGTCGCGAACACGCTTCGCGGCACGGAGCGCAATCTCGAAGTGATGGACGAGATCACGTCGCTGCGCAAGGAGATCGCGGAGCTGTACGAGGTGCCGAGCTTCGCGCACTACGTCACCAAGCGGCGGATGGTCGAGAACCCCGACACCGTCACGCGCTTCCTCGATGAAGTGCGGAACGTCGTGACCGAGGCCGAGCTGCGCGATCTGCACGAGCTCGCGCAACTGAAGGCGGAGCTGACCGGCGTCGACGACGCGCGCATTCAGCGATGGGACGTTGCGTATTACCGCGAGCGGCTGCGCGAGCGGCGGTTCGCCATCGACCAGGAAGAGCTGCGCAAGTACTTTCCGTCCGAGCCGACGGTGCGCTGGATGCTCGACATCAGCGAGCGTCTGTACGGCGTTCGCTTCACGCGCGCCGACGTGCCGGTGTGGCAGGACGACGTCATCTATCTCGACGTGACCGACGCCGCGAGCGGCGCGTTCATCGGCGGGATCTATCTCGATCTCTATCCGCGCGACGGCAAGTACAAGCACGCCGCGGCGTGGCCGGTGCGCGGCGGCAGCCGGCGCACGGGACGGAAGCCGATCAGCGTGCTGGTCACGAATTTCGATCGCAAAGGCCTGACGCACGACGAGCTCGAAACGCTGCTGCACGAATTTGGACATGTGCTGCACGGCGTGCTGTCCGACACGTACTACATCGCGCACGCAGGCACGAGCGTGCAGCGCGATTTCGTCGAGGCGCCCTCGCAGATGTACGAGGAGTGGGCGAGCCGGATGGAGAGCCTGGCGCTGCTGCGCGATCACTGCGGCGACTGCCCGGCCATGGACCGGTCGCTGGTCGATCGCCTGAACGCGGCGAAGAAATTCGGCGCCGGAATCGACTACGGCCGTCAACTGCTCTACGCAGCGTTCGACATGGCGTTGTCGAGCGAGAACCCGGGACGCTGCCTCGACGTCTGGTCGCAGATGGAAGGGGCCACGCCGATGGGTCACGTCGAAGGGACGCAGTTCCCCGGCACGTTCGAGCACATCGCCAGCGGCTATGCGGCCGGCTATTACGGCTACATGTGGGCGAAAGTGATCGCGCTCGACCTCGTGTCGGCATTCGGCACCGACCTGATGAACAGCGCGACCGGACGCCGCTTCCGCGAGCTGATCCTCTCCCGCGGCAGCGAAGAGCCGGCGCGCGATCTGGTCGAGCGTTTCCTCGGGCGACCGGTCGCGAGCGACGCATTTTTCAACCACATCCGCGGGGTTTAGTTTGGAGTGCGGCGACGCAAGCCGCCGCTTTTGCTCCGTCTCGTTGTGCCGCGCGTTCATGCCGGCCGGAGTCAAAGCGGCGACTGGCGTCGCCGCAAGTGGAGCGGCGGGC
>DASVRB010000247.1:0-17196 GCA_036388835.1 Thermoanaerobaculia bacterium
GCGAGCTCATTGCGCGTGAGGCGGTCGCGCGCGGCGAGCGTCCGATTCTCGCGGGCCGCAGCGCGGAAAAAATCGAGCCGCTCGCGCGCGAGCTAGGATGCGAATGGCGCGCATTCGAGCTGACGAAGCCCGATCTCACGAACGTCGAGCTCGTGCTGCACTGCGCCGGCCCGTTCATTCACACCAGCAGACCGATGGTCGACGCCTGTCTCGCCGCCGGCGCGCACTACCTCGACATCACCGGCGAGATCGCGGTCTTCGAGTCGGTCTTCGCGCGCGATGCCGAGGCCAAAGCGCGCAACGTCGCGCTGCTGCCGGGCGTCGGCTTCGACGTCGTTCCCACCGACTGCCTCGCTGCCATGCTCCACGCCGAGCTGCCGGACGCGCACGAGCTCTGGCTCGCGTTCTTCTCGCGCTCGGGCGTGAGCCGCGGCACGATGAAGACCATGATCGAAGGAGCAGGCCGCGGCGGCGCGATTCGACGCGACGGAAAGATCGTGGTCGTGCCGCAGATGTACGACGTGCGCGAGATCCCGTTCGCCTCCGGCCCGCGCACCGCCATGACCATTCCGTGGGGCGACGTCTCGACGGCCTTCCGCACCACCGGAATTCCGAACATCCGCGTCTACTCCGCCCAATCGCGCCGCGCCCTCGCGCAGATGCGGCGAACGAAACTGTTCCTCCCGCTCCTCCGCTTCGCCCCGCTGCGCAAGCTCGCCTCGTCCCGCGCCGACAAAGTCGCCGGCCCGAATGCCGAAACCCGCGACACCGCCCGCGTCGAGCTCTGGGGCCGCGTCGTCAACGCACGCGGCGAAGAGCGGACCATGACCATGTCTGTGGTGGAGGGCTACAAATTCACCGTGCTCTCGTCGCTCGAAGCGGTTGCCGGCGTGCTCGCAAACCCGCGCGCCGGTGCATTCACGCCTGCGGGTTACTTCGGTGCGGACTTCGTGCAGAGGATTCCCGGGACTTCCAACCCCCTGTCATCCCGACCGTAGTCGAGGGACCTGGGTGGGCGGGGCGCGATGCACATCCCACGCGCGACCCACCCGCCCAGGTCCCTCGCTACGCTCGGGATGACAAAAAATGTGCAGCCTTCCTCGCAAAGTTTGGAGTGCGGCAACGCCAGTTGCCGCTTTCACTCCGATCGGCTGCACCCGTGCAACAGCGACACGAGTGAAAGCGGCGACTTGCGCCGCCGCACACGAAAGCTCAGCCCTCCCGTCATCCTGAGCGTTAGCGAAGGATCTCGAAATGCGACGACCAACGCCTGTGGGTACGGTCGTCGAGGCTGAGATCCTTCGCTAACGCTCAGGATGACGGTGTCGGGTGGAGCTGCCGTTTCCTCGCCCGCTTCTTCGCAAACGACCGCGCCGCCAGCGTCAGGTCCTCCGCGTTGATTGCCGCCACTTCCTCCGGCAAATTCTCCGCGCGCACGACAGCGAGCGGATCGGCAATGAAGCGCCCCCGCGCCTCGTCATCCACATACAACCGCGCGAGAAACGTTTGGAGTGCGGCAACGCCAGTTGCCGCTTTCACTCCGAGCGGCTGCACCGGTGCAACAGGGAGACGAGTGAAAGCGGCGACTTGCGTCGCCGCACTCCAAAGCTCCGCGAGCAGCTCTTCGATCGGCGGGTAATTGCCGTCGCGTTCGAGAATCACCGTCGCCTCGGGAGCATCGACAGCAGCGAGCAGTTCGTACACCGCGGCAGGGACGGCGTGCAGATGATCGTCGAGCACGCGATCGCCTTCGATCCGTCGGCCGCCGGCGAGATGAATCAAACGCGGCGCAGGCAACGCGCACACGACCTCGAGTGCGTCGAAGCCGAAGTTGTGCGCGTTCGCATGCAGGTTGTGCAGATCGAGCAGCAACTCGCATCCGGTCGACGCCACGACCGCGCGCAGCCACGACACCTCGTCATACGAACTGCACGGCGGCTCGATCAGCGAGGCGACGTTCTCGAGACACGGCAGCGACCCGGTCACGCGGCGCGCTTCTTCGACATTGCGCACGAGCCCTTCGAGCGTGGCGTCATTGCGCGGCGGTGCGGCGAGATGACCGATCTCGTTCGCGCCGGCTCGGACGAAGGCGAGATGTTCGGACCAGAGCTCCGGCTCGAGCCAGTCGATCACCCGCGCGATGTTGTCGAGCAGGCGACGATCAACGCGGTCGGTCGATGCGAGTCCGAGCGACGTCGCGTGCAGCACGATCGGCACGTGCGAGCGGAGAAATCGCAACGCGCGCCGCTGGTGGCGATCGGCGTCGAACAGCTCCTCCGCCAGCACCTCGACCACGTCGATGCGATCGAGATTGGCGAGGATTCCGGGGCCGAGCTCCGCGCGCCAGCCGAGGCCGAATTTCATCCGCCGCAACCTCCGCAGCCGCCGCCACAACCACCGCCGCAGCCGCTGCCGCACGAGCTGCCGCACGACGAGCTAGAACCGGAGCTGTCGACGCGCGGGAAGAGCGTGCGCGTCCACGGAAACGTCTCCTTCGGCAGCGCGCTCACGCCCCATACCGCCGTCAGCATCGCCAGCTCGCTGGTCGCGCCGCCGCCGCGGATCTGCGGCGCACGAAGCTTGAGCGATTTGAACAGATTGCGCATCTCGCTGATGAACGCGTCGCCTCGGGCGGTGCGGCGCTGAAAGATCACGGTTGCGAGCACGACCAACGCGAAGAGACAAAGCACGATGAGCAGCACGATGTTCGTTCGTCCGCGCATCAGTGCAATCGCGATCTTCGTCACCGCGAAAAACAGCAGCAGCGCTGCGCCCGCGAAGAACAGCTTCCTGCGCGCTGCTTTGATCGTTTCGTCGGGCAGCAACTGCATCCGTTCGAGCTCCAGCTCGTACTCCGCGACCGCATCCGCGAACGGCAACTCGAACAGCTCCTTCGGCTCGCGTCGCGCGACGCAGGAGAGGAGCAGCTCGCGCTCGATTCTTTTGCGCGCGTTCGTTTCGCGTCCAATGATCGTGGTCTGCACCGCGTCGCGGTCGACGGTCATCAGCCCGCGGTCGACCAGCGAGATGATCGCCACGCGCACCAGCTCGTTCTTGCCGCCGCGCAGGAACGCGATCGTGTACGGATCGGTGATCGGCGACGCGCGATAGACGGTCTGACGCGATTCGCGCGCGCGGCGCAGCAACCAGAGCGCGACGATGGTCACGACCGCGAGCGCGAAGTAGAACGCGAGGTATTCGGGACCGCGCAGATCGAACGGATTCATGGCGCGATGCGATGGGCACGCTCGTGCAGTGCGCGCGCGAGGTCGAGCATGGCCAGGAGCATCGGCGCGGCCTGTCCCGCCGGCAGCACGCGCCGTTCACGCGCCTCGGAGACATGCGGCAGCAGCTCGACAAAACGAGCGTCGCCGAGCTCGCGCACGAGCGTCTCCAGCGCCTCTTTCGGTGCGAGCGTGCCGCGCCCTTCGAGCTCGAGGATCGACGCCGCGGCCGTACGCAGCGGCGCAGCGGATTCAGCGACCGTCAGCGCGCACTGCTCCTCGCGCAAACTCTGCTCGATGTAACTGCCGCGCAGGCGCAACGTGAGATTCAGCAGCACCTGCCGCAGCCGCCGCACCAGCGCCGGCCGCGGAATCTCGAGCCGCGCGAGCAGATCATCGCCGTACAGCACGACGTGACGCCGCTCGATGTCGGCGAACTTTTGCGCGAACGCTTCCGCCGCGTCCGCAAGCTCCTCTTCGAGCACGAACATCGCGGTGACATTCGCCGCCGCCTGCGCAAACCGAAACGGCTCGCGAAACGCGTCCGCCGCCGCATCGAACCGCGTCAGCACGAACAGCAGATTGACGTCCGAAGTCGCCCGCAACCGCCCCTCCGCGCCGGAGCCGTAGAGCACAACAGAGCGCAGCGCATCACCAAACGACGTGCGCGCCGAGGCGATCAGATTCTCGATCGTGCCGGCGACTTCGGTGGGGAGGTGGTGCATGGGGAAGCGTATGACAAGTGCGCGTTGCTGTTGTCGGTTGTCTGCGATTTCGTTGCTGGTTGTTGGTTGCTGGTTGTTGGTTGCTGGTTACTTGTGAGGTGATGCCTGTCGCCCAGGCGATGCTTCACAAGCAACCAGCAACCAGCAACCAGCAACACGAAACGCCACCGCCAACCGACACCAACAACGCGGCGCGAGCAACGAACGCCCGCGCCGCGTGCAAGGTCACTTCAAAAACTCACTCACATTCATCACCCGCACATCCGTCGCGCGCAGCGGGTAGGCGGCCCAGACGGCGTCGAGTTGCACGGTCGGAAGTTTGGCTTCCGGCACCTGCCAGACCGTCGTGCCGTCCGGCAGTTTGGCTTTGGTGAATTCGTAGTCCTGCCAGCTCTTGCCGAAGACCGGTGCGGCGCCGCGGATCTGGTTCACCGTCGTCTGCACGTGCGGGGTCGAGGTCACGACCACGTACTTGATGTTGTCGGTGCTGAGATGGCGGCGAACGGCTTCATTCACCTGCTGCGGCGTCACGCGGTCGAGCGCCTGGATGTACGACTCGAGGAAGCCCGAGTTGGTCAGGCCGTAGAACGCGTCGTCGACGCGCGCGCCGATCAGGCGCGGCACCGTTTCGCCGAGGTTGAGATAGAGGACGCGAGCCTTGTTCTTCGCTTCGCTGACCTCCTCCGCCGTGAGCCCGTTGCGGATCATCTGCTCGAGCTCGTACGTCGTCGCTTTCATCATGTGCACCGCGTGCTCGTGCTTCACCGGGCGCACCCAGATCGAAAAGTACTGCTGCTCGCGCGGCTGATTGAAGATCTGGAAGAGGTTGTTCGGACGGCCGCCCCAGTACTCGATGTACGAGTAGTCGCCGTAGTTGTAGCCGCGCTCCTCGCGGATCTGCTGATACAAGCGGCCGAACGCGTCGCGGTGCGTGCCGAGCCAGACGTTCGCGATGTAGAGCGGCCAGTAATCGGGGTGACTGCGGTTGACCGCGAACGGAAACGCGAGGTGCACCGAGGCCGCGGGAGCGTTCGGTTCTTCAACCACCAGCACCTGACGCCCGGTGAACGACTGCGGCTCGACGCGCGGCGCGGCCGGCGGCGGAGTAGTCGCGTCACGATTCATCGCACGCACTGCGTCGGTCACCTGCGCCACGATCGCCGGATCGGTCGTGGAGATGCCGACGATCGTGTTCTCGGGACGATAGACCTCGCGATAGAAACGGACCACGTCGTCGCGTGTGATCGTCGGCACCGTCGATTCGCGTCCGACCACGTGATGCGCGTAACCGGTGCCGGCCAGCACGAACTGATCGATCGCGGCGAGGCCGAGGGTTTCGAGATCTTCCGTGCGGATCGAGGAAATCTCCGAAAGCGTTTCGTTCTTGAGCCGCTCGATCTCCGCCGCCTCGAACAGCGGTTGCGTCAACATCGGCCGCATGACCTCGGCGACATAACGGCCGATCACCTCGCGCGGCGCGGTGAAGAAAAACGTGGTCGTGCGCGCGGAGGTGAAGACCGCCGGACGCGCGCCCGAGCCCCACGGCATCGTCAATTCGGCGAGCTGCTCTTTCGTCACTACGCCATTCGCGCCGCGGAAGCCGCCGTCGGTGATCGCGTCGGACGTGATGTTGGCCAGACCTTCCTTGCCCGCAGGATCGGAGGTCGACCCGTGCGTGATCATCACCCGCACCGTCACCAGCGGCGCCGCCGAATCGAGCGTCACCACGCGCGGCTCGCCCGGTGTGTAAGACGGCGCCGGAGCGGCAACCTGTGGAGCAGTGGCCGCTTCGGCCACCGTCTGCGTGCCCGACGTCTGCGCATCACCGCCGTGCGTACCGGTCGTTGCGTTCGTCGTCGCACAACCGATCGAAAGAAGGAGCGGAATCATCATCAGGCGCTTCACTGCGCACCTCCCTTGCCGGACAGCGTGATCGAAGCGCGATTCTTCGGCGTGAAGTAGCGCCGCGCGAATGCGTCGATGTCGGTCGGCTTCAGATTGGCGATGCCCTGCGCCACCTGCTCGAGCACCTGCGGATTGCGATTGAGGCGATAAAAGTTCGCGAAGTTCTCCGCGATGTTCGACGGCGAGTTGAACGAAGCGAGGATGTCGTAGCGCAACTGCGACTTGATCGACTCGAGCCGCTGCGCCGCGCCCGGCTGCGACGAGAAATTCGCCAGCGCCTCGAATCCGGCCGCCACGTCGCGGTCGATGCGATCGAGCAGCGCGCGTCCCTGCGCGTCGTACTTTTCCTTGGCCACGGTGACGTACGCCCCCATCGGACGCGCGTCGATGCCTATGGTGGAGCGATTGTCGACGCCGAACGCCGACGCCACCTGCTCTTCGTAACGCAGACGGCGATACAGCGGCGAGGTCTCGCCCGCCATCAATTCAGCCATCACGTCCATCGCTCCCGCTTCAGCGGAGCCAGGCACGTACGGCGGAGTCATGTACGCGACGACCACGCGCGGCGGGATGTCGGACTCCCACGTCTCGTGACGTTTCTTCGGCCCGTCGATCGGTTTCGGATCGGGCTGCTCGGGCGTCTTCTTCGCTTTCCACGCGCCGAACTCGCGCTCGACCACCGCGAACACTTCGTTCGCCCGCACGTCGCCCGACACCACCACGAACGCGTTGTTCGGGCGGTAGTAGTCGTCGTAGAACTTGACCGCGGCGCGATAGGCGTTCGGCATGTCCTGCACGTCCGGGAGGTAGCCGATGGTCGAGTGACCGTAACCGTGCGCGGTGCCGTACATCAGATCGCCGAGCACTTCCTCGAGGCGCAGCGACGGATCGGACGCATTCCGCCGGTACTCGCCATAAACCGCGCCGGCTTCAGTGCGGAAGACGCGCTCCGTGTAGGTGAGATTGCGGAAGCGCGAGCCTTCCAGCGCGGCGAGGCGGTCGAGGTTTGTGCTGAACGTGAGCGGGTGGTAGTACGTGATGTCGTACCAGGTGTACGCGTTGTTGAACGCGCCCATGGCCGTGATGCCGGCCTCGTACGGTGCCGGCGTGTCGTGCAGATGCCGGAACATGATGTGCTCGAAAAGGTGCGCGAGACCGGTGCGCCCCTTCTCGTTCTCACGGCCCGAGCCGGCCATGATCAGCGTGTTGAACGACAGGACGTTCTTGAACTCCGGCGTCTCGATGACGATGACGTCGAGCCCGTTCGGGAGCGTCCGCTTCTGGACGGGATAGGGGAAAAACTGCGCGTGTGCGGTCGCCGCAACCATACCGGCCAGAACACACGCTGCAACGGAACTGCGCAAACCCATGAGTCCTCCTCGAGAAAAATCTGGAGGAAGGACTCTGCACAACTTGCTCCGGCCGAGTCCAGCGCGATGTTACGAACTGGCGGTAGGGAGGGTGGAGCGGCGGGCTTCAATGACGTTCTGGTGGAGCGGCGGGCTCTTAGCCCGCCGACAATCCGAAAAAAAATTCGGCGGGCTAAGAGCCCGCCGCTCCACCAGCTCCCTTACCCCGTTTACTTCATTTCCGCGAGCCACGCTTTCGCGAATGCGCGCGCTTTGTCCGTCGTCTCTTTACCGGCGCGATACGCCAGCTTCCACTCGCCGGATTTGCCTTCGTACGCCGCGTTGGCGAAGCGCATCTTGCCGTTCTTGTTCACGAGCTGTGCGCCGTAATCGACGCTTTCCGTTTCGGAGAGGAACTGCTGCAGCCGGCGCTTCACCAGCACGCGATGGTCGGCCGGGTACTGCTTCTCCCAATCCTGCCCGTCGCCGAGGCTCTCTTCCGCCTGCGCTTTCCGCTCTTCGATGAGCATCTCGCGCTCCATCTTCCGGTACTCCGGCGTGTCGAACTCCTTCATCGTCTCCGCCATCGCCTTGTAGGTTTCGGCGGGGATGTTCTTCTTCGCCTCTTCGAGCTCCGCCTTCCGCTGCGCGCGCCGCTGCGCGAGCTCTTCATCGACCGAAAGCCCGCTGCTGGCCCCTTCCGGCTTCAGCTCGTTGCGGAACGTCGCGTACTCCTTCGCGAACTGCGGCGACGAGACATACGCCTTCGTCCAGACCAGCACCTGCTCGGTGAGAGCCGCGCGCGTGGCCGGCGTCGCGCTCTTGAACGCACCGCGCACGCGATAGAAGTTGACGTTGCCGTATCCGAACGCGTGCACGAGATCGTTCGCCGCTTCTTCCTTCGAGACACTCAACTGCTGCAGCACGTCACCCGCGCCGACGGCCGTGAACGCGGCCATGACGGACAGCACGACACAGACAGCTACTCGCTTCATGCTTTCTCCTCGATTCGCGCCGACGAGTTTCGGGCCGTTACTTCAACTCGGCGAGCCAGCTCTTCGCGAATGCGCGTGCCTTTTCGACCGGAGCTTTTCCCGCGCGATAGCAGAACTTCCACTCGCCCGATTTCTCGTCTTCGTATTGTTCGTTGACGAAGCGCATTTTATTACCTTTGCGCACGAGCTTCGCGTCGTAGTCCACGTCCGCGCTCTCCGCCAGGAACTCCCGCAGACGGCGCTTCACCATCTCGCGTCCGGTGGCCGGATAGTTTGCTTTCCACTCCGCGAGCTGCTCCTTGTAATACTCGCGCGCCGAGGCGATGTCTTCGGCCGAGCCCTCCGTGCCCGGCTCCTCCGGTTTGTAATCGTTGCGGTGAGCCTGATAGGCCGCTTCGAATTGCGGCGTGGCGGTATAGGCCTTCAGCCAGATGAGCGACTGCTCGACCATCACCGCACGCATTTCCGGCGAGGCCGCACGCAGCTTCCGTTTCGCGCCTTCTTCGGGTCCGAACTGTCCGACCGCGATCGAGAAGACCGCTTCCTGCGCCGCTTCGTCCTTCGAATATCCCAATTGCTGCAGCACGTCACCCGCACCCACCGCGCTCAACGCCAACGTCGACAGCAGCACTGCACACACAAATCTTTTCATGACTCTCTTTCCCATTCGTGATTGCCGGCGGACCGGGCCGGCGTCAATTGCGGCGCGCATGATCTCCGCGTGTTGCACGAGCCGCGCGTGATGCAGAGCACGCTCGTGTTCGATTCGTTACAGCGCGCGCCGCTTAGAATCGCCGCCCATGAATCGCCTTGCCGCGCTCTCGCTCTTCTTCGTTCTCGGCTGCGCGTCGACCAACCATCAGCTCACCGGCAACCTCGCGCGCGACGTCGATCGCATCATCGCCGCGCACCCGCGGCAGACCATCGCCGTCGCCTACTACGACGTCGACCGCGGCACCTCATTTCTGCGCAACGAGCGCGAGACGTTCCACGCCGCCAGCACGATGAAAGTGCCGGTCATGCTCGGCGTGTTCGAGGCCGTTTCGAACGGCGCAATGCGGCTCGATCAGCCGGTGCGCGTGAAAAACGATTTCGTCAGCATCCTCGACGCGAGCCATTACGCGCTCGAAGCGCGCGAGGACTCCGACCCCACGCTCTACGACCTCGCCGGCAGCGACTCGACCGTCGAAGAGCTGGTGCGCCGGATGATCGTCCGCAGCTCGAACCTCGCCACGAATCTCGTCATCGAATTGATCGGCGCACCCAACGTGATGCGCCTGATGAAGCAGATCGGCGCGAACGACATCCAGGTCCTGCGCGGGGTCGAAGACGACAAGGCGTATCACGCCGGGATGAACAACACGACCACCGCGTACGACCTGATGCTCATCTTCCGCGCCCTCGCCGAGAAGCGCGTCATCTCCGCCGAGGCCTCGGAGAAGATGCTCGAGATCCTGCTCGCGCAGGAGCACAACGACGGCATCCCCGCCGGCCTCCCCGAACGCACCCGCGTCGCCCACAAAACCGGCAGCATCACCGAGATCTCCCACGACGCCGGCCTCGTCATCGAGCCCGACGGCGATCGTTACGTCCTGGTCGTCCTCACACGCGGCTTCAAACGCGGCGACGACGCCGATCGTGTGATTGCGGAGGTTGCGCGGGCGGTCCATGTGTCGCGCGAGTAGCGAGTTACACCCCCTGTCATCCCGAGCGTAGCGAGGGACCAGGGCGGGCGGGTCGCGGAAGGCACGTGCGTCGCGCCCCTCCCACCCAGGTCCCTCGACTACGCTCGGGATGACAGAGGGTGCGCATTCACACGCATCTGGTCACGTCGCGTTCGCCATCGCATCAAGCCCGGCCAGTTAGTACAGCGTGCCCGAGGGTTGGCCAACAAGCGCCGCCGGCCGTGCCGGCCGCACCGCCTCCTCCAGCACCTTCCACACACCCGTCGCACGCGCGCCGAACACCTTCGCCTGCCACTCACCCGGCATCAGCGCATCGATCGCCAGAAACAGCGCGAGCCCTTCGTCTTGCGACCAGCTCCGGCCGCCGCGATTGATCAGATCGATCGCTTCCTTCGGCGACGCGCCGTCGCGCATCGCGGCGCGGTAGGCGGCCCAGTTCGCGGCCCCCTCCATGCCGAGGAAAATCTCCTCCACTTCGGCGAGCCAGGCGCGATCGCCGGTGAAATAGCGTGCGCGCCGCGCTTTCGCACGTTGCAGCACCTCGCGCGCGAGCTCCTTCCGCAATTCGGTGCCGCTCTCCGACGCTACGCGGTACAGCAGCGCGCGCTCTTCGTCGAACGCCTTCACATACTCCGCGTTCGACTTCATCCGGTTCTGCACGATGTCGTCGTTCAGGCCCTCGATCGCGTACTGCTGCTCGAGCTCCGTCAACCGCGCGCCGAACGCACGCGTCTGCACCGTGTGCGTCATCTCGTGCACGAACACCGCGCGCATCAGGCGGTCGAGATCAGGATTGTTGCGATGCCGTTCGTGCGTGCGCCACACCGGCGCGAGCGCCTGCACGAGAAACGGCTTCTGCCCGTCGTACGAGCCGGCGAACGTCATCAACTGCGCCGGCACCGACTTGCCGTCCGGCAGCGGAATCATCCCGCCGTGTGCGAACGCGCGCTCGCCATCGAGCGCACAACGTTCATCGAAAAAGATCAGCCGAGGCAGCGGTGAGGGCTCGATGCGGAGCGACTCCGTGCGAACCGATTCCCACGTTTTCACCGCATTCGCGACGAACGCGCGATCCGCTTCGGCGAGCGAACAATCGGAGAGCAGAGTGAGCAGCAGGAAGAACGGCATACGGCCCTTCAATACGGCGCGCGCGCGAAAGAGTTCAGGCACAATCCGCCCTCGATGATCGACCGCCGCAGCTTCGCCCGACTCCTCTCCCTCGCCACTGCCGCCGCGTCCATCAGCACGAGCAGCAGCGCCGCCACCACGCCCGCCGGACGCCGCATCATCAAACCGAAACGGCTCGCCGCCGGCGACACGGTGGGCCTCGTCCTCCCCGCCTCCGCCGCGTTCGAGCACGACAGCATTCAGGTCGCGAAGGAGCAGCTCGAGCTCCTCGGATTCAAGGTCGCGATCGGCGCGCACGCGTTTGATCGTCACGGCTATTTCGCAGGCCGCGATCGCGATCGCGCCGACGACCTCAATCGCATGTTCGCCGACGACACCATCGCCGGCGTCGTCTGCTACACCGGCGGCTGGGGCGCGCCGCGCGTGCTGCCGTATCTCGACTACGACCTCATCGCCCGAAAGCCAAAGGTCCTCATCGGCTACAGCGACATCACCGCGCTGCTCAACGCGGTGTATCAGCGCACCGGCCTCGTCACCTTCCACGGACCGGTCGGCGGCTCGACCTTCGATCCCTACACCATCGAAAACTTCCGCCGCGTGGTCATGACGCCGGAAGCTGCCGGCGCACTCGCACCACCCGCGAAGAAAGCGGACGTATTGATCGATCGCACGAACCGCGTGCTGCGCCTCGCGGCCGGCAAAACGAGCGGCCGTCTCGTCGGCGGCAACCTGACGCTGCTCGCCGCACTCATGGGCACGCCGTACGAGATCGACACGAAAGGGGCGATTCTTTTCATGGAAGACATCCGCGAAGAGCCGTACCGAATTGACCGGATGCTCACCCAGCTCGCCCTCGGCGGCAAATTCGACGACATGGCCGGCATGGCCTTCGGCCGCTGCACCGACTGCAAAGCCACCAGCACCAGCTTCAGCCTCGAAGACATCCTCCGCGACCGCTTCGGATCGCTCAAAAAACCGGCAATCTCCGGCCTCTCCTTCGGCCACATCGAACAAAAGATGACTCTACCGATCGGAGTGATGGCCACGCTGGATGCGGATGCGGGGACGTTGGCGTTGGATGAGGGGGCGGTGGTGTAGTCGTTCGTTGTCAGTTGTCGGTTTGTCGGTTGTCTGCGGTTTTTCGCTGACCGCTCATCCATTTGGCGGTGTTGCAGCCCAAGCAACCAGCAACCAGCAACCAGCAACACAAACACACCACAGACAACCGACAACTGACAACCGACAACACGCGCAGCGTTGCGATACCCTCCCCCCATGCCCCTCTCCCTATTGCATCCCGCCGTTCAGCGTTGGTTCACGAGCACCCTCGGCTCACCAACGGAGGCACAGGCGAAAGGGTGGGCGGCGATCCGGGAACGGCGGCACACGCTCATCGCCGCGCCGACCGGATCGGGCAAAACGCTGGCTGCATTTCTGACCGCGCTCGACGAGCTGTTCGTCGAAGGACTGACCTCGCCGCTGCCCGATGAAGTGCGCGTCGTCTACGTCTCGCCGCTCAAAGCACTCAGCACCGACATCGACAAAAACCTCGCCGAGCCGCGCCTCGGAATCGCCGAAATTGCCCGTCAAATGGGCCTGAACGCGCCGCACATCACCACCGGCGTCCGCACCGGCGACACGACCTCTTCGCAGCGCGCGGCCATGCTCCGGACGCCGCCGCACATCCTCGTCACCACCCCCGAATCGCTCTATCTCCTGCTGACCGCGGAACGCAGCCGCGACATGCTCCGCACCGTCCGCACCGTCATCGTCGACGAGATCCACGCCCTCATCGGCTCCCGCCGCGGCGCGCATCTCGCCCTCACCCTCGAGCGTCTCCAGCAGGTCGCCGAAACCCCGCTCCTCCGCCTCGGATTGTCGGCGACGCAGAAGCCGATCGAAGAGGTGGCCAAGTACCTCGTCGGCACTTCCTCCCCATGTCAAAGCGCCGCGCCCGACGTAGTGATCATCAATGAAGGCCATCGCCGCGACATGGATCTCTCGCTCGAGATCCCCCGCTCCCGCCTCGACGCCGTCATGTCGCACGAAGTGTGGGACGAGTACTACACACGCCTCACCGAACTGATCGAAGAGCACCGCACCACGCTCGTCTTCGTCAACACGCGCAAGATGGCCGAGCGCATCGCGCATCACCTCAGCGAGCGCCTCGGCGACACGATCACCGCGCATCACGGCAGTCTCTCGAAAGAGAAACGCCTCGACGCCGAAACGCGCCTGAAAACGGGACAACTGAAGGCGCTGGTCGCGACGGCATCGTTGGAGCTCGGCATCGACATCGGGCACGTCGATCTCGTCTGCCAGATCGGCTCACCGCATCGCATCGCCACGCTGCTGCAGCGGGTCGGACGCTCCGGGCACAGTGTCTCCGGATTGCCGAAAGGGCGCGTCTTTCCTGCGTCGCGCGACGATCTAGTCGAGTGCGCGGCGCTGCTGCGCGCGGTCAGACGCGGCGAGCTCGATCGCATCGTCGTGCACGACGCGCCGCTCGACGTGCTCGCCCAACAACTCGTCGCCGAGGCCGCGTGTTGTGATTACTCGGAAGAACAACTGTTCGCGATCGTGCGACGGGCGTGGCCGTATCGCGATCTCGCTCGCCGCGACTTCGACGAAGTGGTGAAGATGGTCGCGGAAGGCTTCGCCACGAAACGCGGACGCCGCGGCGCGCTGCTGCATCGCGATGAAGTGAACGGCAATGTCCGCGGCCGCCGCGGCTCGCGCACGCTCGCCCTCACCTCAGGCGGCGCGATCCCGGAGGTGGCCGACTACCGCGTCGTCCTCGAACCCGACGAGACGTTCATCGGCACGCTCAACGAAGACTTTGCCATCGAGAGCAACGCCGGCGACGTCTTCCAGCTCGGCAACATGTCGTGGCGCGTCCTGCAGGTCACGACCGGCGTCGTCCGCGTCGCCGACGCCCACGGCGCACCACCGAGCATTCCCTTCTGGCTCGGCGAAGCGCCCGCGCGAAGCGATGAGTTGTCGCGCGCGGTGAGTGAGCTGAGGAGGGAGTTCTCCGTTCTCAGTTCTCAGTTGTCTGCGCCGCATCGCGACGACGCGCAGACAACCGACAACCGACAACTGACAACATGGCTCGAGCGCGAATGCGGCATCCCCAAACCCGCCGCCCAAGAAATCACCGACTACCTCACCGAAGCCCACCGCGCCCTCGGCACGCTGCCAACGCAGGACACGCTCATCCTCGAACGTTTCTTCGACGAATCGGGCGGCATGCAGCTCGTGCTGCATGCGCCATTCGGATCGCGCATCAACAAAGCGTGGGGCCTCGCGTTGCGCAAGCGTTTCTGCCGGCAGTTCGACTTTGAGTTGCAGGCGGCGGCGACCGAGGACGCGATCCTCTTGTCGCTCGGCCCGCAGCACTCATTTCCGCTCGCCGACGTCTTTCGCTATCTCCATCCCGCCACCGCGCGCGACGTGCTGGTGCAGGCGTTTCTCGATGCGCCGGTGTGGCAGACGCGGTGGCGGTGGAACACGACTATCGCGCTCGCCGTGCCGCGCAATCGCAACGGCAAGAAAGTCGCGCCGCAACTGCAGCGCACCATCGCCGACGACCTGATGGCCGCCGTCTTTCCCGATGCCGCGGCCTGCTTCGAAAACATCGGCGGCGACCGGCAGATCCCCGACCATCCGCTGGTCAATCAGGCCGTGCGCGATTGCCTCGAAGAGGCGATGGATTTCGACGGACTCGCGAACGTGCTCACGCGCATTCACGCGAATGAGATCGAGCTGATCGCGCGCGACACCATCGAGCCGTCGCCGCTCTCCCACGAGATCCTCAACGCGAAGCCGTACGCTTTCCTCGACGACGCGCCGCTCGAAGAACGACGCACCCAAGCCGTCTACACCCGCCGCGCCGGCGACGTCTCCCAGAACGAGCTCGGCGCCCTCGACCCCGCCGCCATCGCCCGCGTCCGCGACGAAGAACGCCCCGATCCACGCGATGCGGATGAACTGCACGACGCGCTGCTGACCGCGGGCTTTCTGACGGACGAAGAAGCGGCGACGATGGATCCGCAGTTCTTCGACGCACTGGTGGCGTCGCGGCGCGCGGCGCGGTGTGTCATTGCGCGCGGCGACGACCGCATTGGGTGTCATCCTGAGCGAAGCGAAGGACCTTCTCCGTTGCACGCCGGAAGGTCCTTCGCCGTCTCCGCGGCTCAGCATGACACCGGGTCGCGCGCCGCGATTTGGGTATCGGCCGAGCGCCTCCCCGAACTGCGCGCCATCCACAACATCCAAACGCCCCTCACCGCACCTCAATCGCGCAACCGCGAATGGACCCGCGACGAAGCACTGATCGAGTTGATCCGCGGCCGCATGACCATTCTCGGCCCGACCACCGCCGACGCGCTCGCGCGCTCGCTCAACGTCGAGAGCGTCGACGCCGCACTGATCGCGCTCGAAAACGAAGGCGTCATCCTGCGTGGCACCTTCAGCGGCCCGAACGAATGGTGCGACCGGCGCCTCCTCGCGCGCATCCATCGCTACACCATCGTCCGCCTGCGCGCGGAGATCGAGCCGGTCACCGCGGCCGCATTTCAGCGCTTCCTCTTCGCCTGGCAACACGTCGCGCCGTCCGCGCATCTCAGCGGCCTCGAAGGGCTGCAGCAGATCGTGTTGCAGCTCGATGGATACGAAGTGGCCGCGAATGCGTGGGAGCGCACCGTCCTCCCCTCGCGTCTCGATCGCTACGATCCCTCTCTCCTCGACTCGCTCTGCCTCGGCGGCGAGGTGGCGTGGGCGCGCCTCTCCGCGCCGTCATCGACCAGCGTCGTCTCCGCCACACCAATCGCCCTCTTCCTCCGCGATCACGCCGACGCGTGGCGCTCGCTGCGCGCGTGGAGGACAGGCAATCCGGCCTCTCCCGCCGTCCAACTCAGCGAAAACGCGCAGCGCGTCTACGAAACACTCCGCACCCGCGGCGCCTCGTTCGCGCGCGACCTCCACGCCGCAGAAGGGGCGATCGGCGAGCTCGTCTCGGCGGGCCTCATCACCTCGGATGGATTCGCCGGATTGCGCGCGCTCATCGCACCGAACGAGCGCCGCCCGAACATCGCCGGACGCTGGTCCTTGCTCGAAGAAACGAGCACCGCGCGTGAAGAAGCGGTCGAGCTGCAGGCGCGCACCTTCCTCCGCCGCTACGGCATCGTCTTTCGCCGCCTGCTCGATCGCGAGCCGAACGCCGCGCCGTGGCGCGAGCTCTCGCACGTCTATCGCAGACTCGAAGCGCGCGGCGAGATCCGCGGCGGCCGTTTCGTGCACGGCATGAGCGGCGAACAGTTCGCGCTCCCCGACGCCATCGAGCGTCTGCGCGAGATCCGCCGCGCCGACGCCGACGGAGCGCTCATCGTCATCAGCGCCGCCGACCCGCTCAACCTCAGCGGCATCATTGACTCCGCCGACCGCATCCGCGCCGCCACCACCACCCGCATCGCCTACCGCGACGGCATCGCCATCTCCGTCATGGAAGGCGACTACCTCCGCCCCCTCGCCGACACCGGCGCCGTCCCCGAGGTCGCGATGGCGTTGGCCGGACGACGCGTGGCCGCGGCGAGTGGATGGGTGGGGCGGTAAGCAGTTCCTCGGGTCCTCGGTTCCTCGGTTCCTCGGTTCCTCGGTTCCTCGGGGAGAGGGTACGCGCGCGGTGATTTCCTCCGAGGAACTCCGAGGAACTCCGAGGAACCCGAGAAACTCCGAGGAACCCGAGGAACTCCGAGGAACTCCGAGGAACCGAGGAACCGAGGAACCGAGGAACCGCCCCCCCCGGCGACCTTCTTGCTCTCCCCTCCCTCGAGGCAATACAAATGAAGAACGCACTGATCACATCCGCGATCCTGATCCTGCTCACGACCGCGTGCACCCAGAAGACCGAAACCGAAGTTGATAGCGAAGGCGCCGTCACCTCCACCGAGTCCACCACCACCCCCGCCGTCGACACCGCCGCCACTGCAGAAGCAGCGAATGACGCCGCGAATGCGACCAACGACGCCGCCAACGCCACCGGCACCGCAATGGAGACCGCTGGCCAGGCCATCCAGGAAGAGACCAAGACCGACACCACGCCGTAGTTGCGCGGAGCCGTCCCTGTGGACCGCAACTCCCGTCATCCTGAGCTTTAGCGAAGGATCTCAAAATGCGACGGCCGT
>DASVRB010000248.1:0-18942 GCA_036388835.1 Thermoanaerobaculia bacterium
TCTTCGAACGTCTCGGTCTCTTCCGCTCCACGCTCGATCCACTTGTACGCCGTCGTCGGCGATACCCCGTACCGCCTGCACAACTCTCGAACGTTCGCTCCAGGACTACTTGCCAGACTCACAAACTCTCGCCGCAGAGACCCGATCGACACCTCGCTCCACCCCATTGCAGCCTCCCTTCGGAAGACTGCTCCGGCGTGCTGAATGTGTCCACCATGTCTCCGGCCACCTGTCCACCATGTCTCCGGTACGTACACGGGCCGGCACGGCCGGCAGCCTCGGTTGCCATAGGCCGTACGGGCGCGGGTCGCGGAGACCGCGTTCAGCGGGGACAACAAGGGCTGCCGGCCCGGCCGGCCCGCCGGAGGCCCCCGGTCGTTCCGTTCAGGTCCGCAGGCTCGACGGCGTCGTCCCGAGCTCGCGCTTGATGATCTTGCGGAGCGCCGTTCCGTCCTGATAGCCGACCTGCTCCGCGACGTCCTCGATCGTCATCGTGCTGGTTTCAATCAGGTGCATCGCTTCCATCACGCGGCGGCGCTGGAGGAAGCGGACCGGGGAGAGGCCGGTGGCGGCGACGATGCGGCGGGAGAGCGTTTTCGGCGAGACGGCCAGGGCCGACGCGACGCCGGTGACGGTGATCGGCTCGGTGAGATGGGCGTCGATCCAGCGTTCGGCGGCGATGACGATGTCGTCGACGTGGCGCACGTGCGACGGGATCATGTAGCGCGCCTGCGACGCTCGGCGGTCGATGAGCATGTAGCGCGAGCAGAGGTGGGCGATCTCGGCGCCCATCGTGGCGGTGACGACGGCGAGCGCGACGTCGAGCTGCGCGAAGAGTGAGCCGCCGGTGAGATAGGCGCCGTCGTGCACGAGCATCCGGGTCTCGTCGAGCAAGACCTCGGGATAGCGTTCGCGGAACGCCTGCGCGAGCCACCACGTCGTCGTGGCCGCTCTTCCATCGAGCAGCCCGGCCTCGGCGAGCATGAAGACGGACGAACACGATGCGGCGATCCGCTTCGCCACGCGCCGCTCGCGCAGCAGCTCGATGGCGGCGCGCGCGTCGGTGCGTGCGAGGCGCGCCTCGATGGCCGGGCGGGAGGTCATGTCGAGGCCTGGCACGAGCAGCCATTCGGCATCGACGCCGTTCGCGAGCGCTTCGCGGATCGTGCAGCCGGCGGTCGCGCGCATGCCGCCCGCGGTGCAGATGGTCCGGCGCGAGCCGATCACCGACCATTGCAATCCGCCGCGGCGGCCGCTCCGCTCGAAGAATCGTTGTGCGGTGCGCAAGGTGTCGAGCGTGACGGCGAGGCTGGAGTCCATGACTCCGTCGAGGGCGAGCACGAGCAGTTTTTTCATCTGTCCAATCCGGCATGAATATAGTCGAAAGCGACAGTTCCGAGGTCGCGCTTCGCGCGGCAGACTGCGCCGCATGCTCGCAATGCAGGATGACTCGCTCGAAGATTTCGACCGCCGCGAGGTCACGCTCGATGGCGTAACGAAAGTGGTGCTGACCGCGCGATGAGCGGCAATGAAACGAGTCCGGTCACGGTGTGGCTGCGCGCGCTGGCGCGACTGGCGCACGAAGAATGCGGCTGCCGCCTTACGCCGGATCGTGCAGGCGTGGGAGGCGTGTCCAGGGATCGGTCGGGCGGACGATGGCGTTGTACTCGCAGAACGAGACGGCGCGTCCTCTGGTGTCCATCAGGTGATGACAGCAGTTCGCGATACGGTCCTGGTCGTAATTGAAACGGTCCATGAAAGGCTTGATCGCCACGGTGAAGATATCGCTCGAGCGCACCAGTCGCTTGCCCAGGCGGGCGAGGAGGCCGTCGCGTTTACCGGAGCCGACGGCGTGTTGCAGTTCCTTCGTCGACAACAGCGTCTTGTACGCAACCTCGTTCATGACGGCCGGCAGGTCGATGAAGCGCATGACATTGCGCACGAGGCCAAAGCGCCGGACGAACAATGTGATCCAGCCGCAGTTCGGATGGCTGCATGGGATCGGCGCGAACTCTTCTGGGGCAACGCGCGGACGCACCTGCGCGCAGATTGCTTTGACCATGTCCGAAAGAGTCAGTCTCTCCAGAGGATCGGGTGGCAGCTCGTAACGGCCGGAGTAGGTCACGGGCTGCAGAGCGATGACCCGCACATTGCGGCGCGCCAGTCCTTGCGCGACGACCCAGCCCACCTGCGAGTCATTGACGCCGCGCGTGAGGGTCATGGTGAGCTGCATTGCAATGCCGAGGCGATCCAGCCGTTCGATCACGCGCTGCCGTGCCGATGCGGGGTTTGCGGCGCGCAATGTTCGATTGGCCGCGACGTCGGCCGCGTCGAACTGCAGCAGGACCATGAGCTTGTCGCGGAATGCGATGAGGCGCTCCGGAAGATCGCCGGATGCCAGGAGGAGCCCGTTCGTCGGGAGGTAGATCTTCTTGATGGCCGGCTGCGCGTAGAGGAACGCGATCATGTCGACGACTTCGGGATGCAGCAACGCCTCCCCGCCGGTGAGCTGCACGCTGTCGAGGCCACCCTTTTGCTCGATGAGCCGCAGGATGTAGTCGCGGAACGAGGCGAGCGGCATCTTCCGCTCCCCTTTCGCATCGCTGTAGCACACCGGACAGGCGAGATTGCAGGCATCCGTCACTTCGACCAGCACAGTGCAGCTCTTGTTCGAAAGCTGATCGGTGTACGGGCCGAGTTGACTATCCGCCGCGGTTGCGCAACCGGATCCGCGTGGACCGCAGCAGCCGCCTCCTTCATATTCCGGAATGGTCATGAGCCGGTCGTCGGCATAGCGCCGTCCCGAGCGGTCTTTGTTCGATAAAAAATAAAAACTCTCGTCGTTCTCCAATACCGCTGACGCTGCGCCGTGGCGCTCACAGCGTTTGCGGAGCAGCACGCGGCCGTCCATGGCAAATACCGCCGCCGGCACATGCCCAAGGCACTCCGCGCATAGGCTGATGGTGGTCTTCAGCAGACGTGCCGCGGCGGGCACGTCGAACGCGTGCCGCGCTTCGGACTCGTCGAGACGGGCCAGCTCACGCCGGATCGTGCTTACCGTCTGAGGAACGGCCAGTGGCAGCACGATCGCCTCAGACAAACGCCACCGCCTGCTGCATCAGGAACGCACATCCGTCATAGAACCAGCGCTGATCGGCCCGCACCAGGGTGCCGAACATGCGCGAGCAGGTGCGCACCTGGCGCTGTGAGAAATCGAGGTTCGCGCGCGCCTCTGCGTTTCTGTGATGCTCGAACACAGTGGCCGCTTCGCGCGACGTCAGCAGCGCGCGCGCATGCTCGGCCGTATAGCGCACGTGACGTGTTTCGTCCTGCAGCACCGCGGTCACCACGCGCTCGGCCACGAGGGCGCCGCCCAGTTCACAGGCGTCGCGGTGGTATTGCAGCGAACGCTCGATCCGCTTCTCCAGGAAGTGGGCATGCGTCAGGAAATGCGCAAGCTTCAGCCGGCGGGTGTCCGTCGCGTCATCTTCGTCAATGGTGAAGCTCTCGCCGGTATGCGAGCGGATCGCCACATTGAACACATCTGCGCCTTCGAGCTCCACGACCGGCTGTTCGAGCGTACGGATGGCGGCCGCATACATCGCCGTATGCCGCTCTTCGTCGTGACGATGACGGTCCAGCAGCGCGGCCAGTTCGGCAGACGGCGCATGGCGGCTCGGGAAATAGTCGGTCACCGTCTGCGGATAGCGTTCCCCTGCGCGATAGAGATTCAGCACCCACGCATGCATGACAGGATGCGAAACCGTATCGCGGTGGAAACGCCGCTTCGCCGCGTCGACGATGCGCGTAATGGCAGGCATTACGAGAACACCAGCATTCCGCCGCAGGTGAGCATGACCAAACCCACCAGGACGACGGCGGCGATCACGAGACCGCCGATGATCTTCACCACGGTCCCACCGACCGAGTTCCAGTCGTTGTCGTTGTCAGGCATGAGCCTCCTCCATACAGTTCCTCGCGGGCGTGCGCAGGACGAACGATACGACGCCGAGGAGAACCATCACGATTGCGAACACCTGATACACTGAATAGCCGCCGAGCGGATGCGGCGTTGCCCGAATGAACTCGGTCGCAAAGCGGTAGCCGCCGTACGCGATGAGGTAGGTCGCAAACAGGCGGTGCCGCAGCGCGCCACGCCGCAGAAGAACGATGAAAACAATCCCGATTGCGACATTGAACGCGGCCTCGAAGAGCTGCACTGGATGACGCGCGATGCCATCTCCGTATGTGACGCTGAGCAGGCCGTCGTGGGCGATGCCGCGGCAGCAGCCCTGGAGGAAGCAGCCGATGCGGCCGATCGCGAATGAGAACGGCAGCACCGTCGCGAACCGGTCGTTCGGCGGCATCAAATACTCGAGCAGCGGCTTCGCAGCCTCCGCCGCCAGGAATCCGAAAATGAGACCGCCCACAATGGAGCGGCCGGAGGTCAGAATAACGGTCCAGTCGTGCAGTGGCACTACGGGCCAGAGATGATCGCCCATCAATACGACCAGCTTCGCGCCGCCAACTGCGCCAAGGAGCGTCACGAGCTGTAGTTGCCAGTACTTTCGTCGCGCCGCCGCGTCGCGCATCCCTCGCGTGACCGGGAAGGCGAGAATCACAATGAGCGCGAGCAGGACCGGTAGTGCATAACGCACCGGTAGCCACCACGCCAGCGATTCTCCGGCACCGCTCACGGCCACCTCGGCAGTTGCTCGCCATTTGTAAGCACGATCAGCGCGAACACTGCGAGAAACGCAAACAAAGCAAAGTGCTCCTTTGCGTGTACGTCCGACTCGACGGGTGGCAGACCGCGATGAAACAGGAATTCGTCGATCGAGCCGCAGATCGCGAATACGACCACGCCGAGGATTACGAAGCGCCAGTCGAACAGGAACGCACGCCCGATCGTAGTCATCAGGATCAGGCCAAGGAGCGCGTGAACCACGTTCTCCGCGAGCGGCACGCGCCGCGCTTTGAGGTGCATCCACTGATCGCGCGCGGCAAAGTAGAGAAACGGCACCAGCGCCGCGGCCATGAGCACTCGTGCGGTCCCGGCACCAATCGTCACGGCTGTCCCTCGTCAGCGGTCGCAATGCGCAGCTGCGGCACCGGATAGGAGGGATGAAATGCCGACGACCCGGCTGGCGTCGCGACTACACCTGCCGCCGCGACACTGTCGAGAATCGCGTCTCGCAGTTCCTCCGCCGGCATTGCCACGCGGGCGTTGACGACGAGCGTCGATGCAGTCGTGCGATGTGGCTGACCGGTAAGCTGCGGCGCGCCGGCTGCGCGCGTGAGCTGTGCGCCTGCATACGCGCCCGCGGAGGAGACACGAACCTTCAGGTGAAACGGCGGAAGTTCCGGCGGCAGTGCAGACTGCAGCCGCGTCACAATTCCTTGCGCGACGTTCATGAGGTCGTGCTCTCCGGCCAATGCGAACGACGCGTCGACCCAGCCAAGACGCGCCTCGCCTGCCGCGTAGCGGTCGTAATCGAGGTCGCCGAGCGGACGCGCCTCCCGATCCACCTGTAACGCCTCGAGCCAGAGGTCGATGCCTTGACTCTGTGGGGCAATGGTGGGCAGCACACTGGAAGCCGCGTTCATGCTCTGCAGTGCACGTGAAGTTTTCTCGAGCGCCGTAGCATGGACGCAGTCGGATTTATTGAGCAGGATGATTCCGGCTTCGGCGATCTGCTCGCGCCAGACGTATTGCAAGTCGCCGCCGTCCGCGAGCCACTCGCGGGCAGTTTCAGCGTCTACGACCACGGACAGCGGCCGCACATCGAGCAACCCGTCGTAAAAACGCCGCAGCGGAAGAATGACCGTCGCGACGATGTCAGTGCAACTACCGACAGCTTCACAGAGGATGACGTCCGGATCGCGTGCGAGCAGGTGATCGATGGTCGCGACGAGATCGGACAGCCGGCAACAGAAGCACCCGCCCGCGACTTCACTGACTTCAAAGCCGGCATCGCGCAAGGTGGCGGAGTCGACGAGCGCGGAGGCCTGATCGTTCGTGACGCAGGCGACGCGGGAGCCGCTGGCATGCAGCAGCCGCGCGGCCGCGAGAACGGTAGTGGTCTTGCCGGCGCCGAGAAATCCCCCGACGACGACCAAGCGTGAAGGCATGAGCAATTGTCGCACGACGACTCGCGCATCTGCCCCGCGCGTGGCGGTCGGTCATCAGCAGGCCGAGGGACGACAAGAGGCCTCCGGCAGGCGGGCCGGCAGCCTCGGTTGCCATACGCCGTACGGGCGCGTGTCGCGGTGGAACGCGTTCAGCGGGGACAACACGGGCTGTCGGCCCGGCCGGCCCGCCGGAGGAAGCGGACCGGGGACAGGCCGGTGGCGGCGACGATGCGGCGGGAGAGCGTTTCCGGCGAGACGGCGAGGGGCGGAGGCGAGGGCGGTGACGGTGACCCGCAGCAGCCCGATGGCGCGCGCGTCGGTGCGTGCGAGGCGCGCCTCGATGGCGCGGCGGGAGGTCATGTCGAGGCCGGGCACGAGCAGCCATTCGGCATCGACGCCGTTCGCGAGCGCTTCGCGGATCGTGCAGCCGGCGGTCGCGCGCAGGCCACCGGCGGTGCTGATTGTTCGGCGCGAGCCGATCACGGACCATTGCAATCCGCCGCGGCGGCCGCTCCGTTCGAAGAATCGTTGTGCGGTGCGCAAGGTGTCGAGCGTGACGGCGAGGCTGGAGTCCATGACTCCGTCGAGGGCGAGCACGAGCAGTTTCTTCATCTGTCCAATCCGGCATGAATATAGTCGAAAGCGACAGTTCCGCGGTGACCATGCGCGCGGCAGACTGCGCCGCATGCTGGCAATGCAGGATGACTCGCTCGAAGATTTCGACCGCCGCGAGGTCACACTCGATGGCGTAACGAAAGTGGTACTGACCGCGGGGCGCGGACCGGCCGTGATCGTGATGGCGGAGATGCCGGGGATCAGTCCGCACGTGGCGCGTTTCAGCCGCTGGGTGCGCGACGCCGGATTCACGGTCTACATGCCGTCGCTGTTCGGTCGGGACGGCGCATTTCCGACGGCCGAGGAGGGGCTGGCGGTGATGAAACGCGCGTGCGTCAGCGCCGAGTTTCGGGCCATGACCGGCAACGAAACCAGTCCGGTCACAGTGTGGCTGCGCGCGCTGGCGCGGCTGGCGCACGAAGAGTGCGGCGGGCCGGGAGTGGGCGCGATCGGGATGTGCTTCACCGGCAACTTCGCGTTGACGATGATGCTCGAGCCGTCGATGCTCGCGCCGGTGCTGTCGCAGCCGTCGCTGCCGCTCAATGACCCCGCGGCGCTGGAGATTGCGCCGGATGATCTGGAAGCGGTGCGTCAGCGCCTCGACCGCGACGACCTGACGGTGCTCGCGTATCGCTTCGCCGGCGATCGCTTCTGCACCGCCGAGCGTTTCCGCGCCTACGCCGCGGTCCTCGGCGACCGTTTTGTACCGCGCGTGCTTCCCGACAGCGCCGCCAATCCGCGCACCACACCGTTCTTCGAGAAGGTGGTCGCGTCACCGCACAGCGTCGTCACCGCGCATCTCATCGACGAAGCGGGCCAGCCGACGCTCGCCGCGCGCGACGAGATCCTCGCGTTCTTTTCGCAGCGGCTGCTTGCGTCATGAAAATCGGATTCATCGGATTGGGTGTGATGGGAGCGCCGATGGCGCTCAACCTGGCGCGGGCGGGGACGAAGCTCGTCGTCTGGAACCGGACCGCGGAGAAGTGCGCGCCGCTCGAGGCGCTCGGCGCCGAGCGTGTCGACGACGCGAGCGAGGTCTTTCGTGCAGCGCGGATCGTGATCCTCATGCTGGCCGATGAAGCGGCGATCGATGCGGTGTTGATGCGCGGCCGGCCGGAGTTCGCGCGGCTGGTCAGCGGGCAGACGATCGTGCAGATGGGGACGACGTCGCCCGATTACTCCCGCCTCCTCGAGAGCGACATTCTTGCGGCCGGCGGCCTGTACGTTGAGGCGCCGGTGTCGGGCTCGCGGACGCCGGCCGAGGCGGGACAGCTCGTGGGAATGCTTGCGGGTCATGGCGCGGCGGTCGAAACAGTCCGCCCGCTCCTCGCACCTCTCTGCGCGCGCACCTTCGTCTGCGGGGGGGTTCCGAGCGCGTTGCTGACGAAGCTCGCCGTGAATCTCTTCCTGATCGCGTCTGTCACCGCGCTCGCCGAAGCGACGCACTTTGCCGAGCAGCACGGGCTCGATCTGGAGTTGTTCGGCGAAGTGATCGATGCAGGGCCGATGGCCAGCAGCGTGTCGCGCGTGAAGCTGCCGAAGCTGATCGCGAAGGATTTTTCGGTGCAGGCTTCGATCCGCAATGTGCTGATGAACAACGCGCTGATCGCCGCCGCGGCACGCGAGGCGGGGATCGCCTCGCCGCTGCTCGATGTGTGTCATGAGTTGTTCGCGGAGACGGAGGCGTCGGGGCAAGGGGCACTGGACATGGTCGCGGTGCTGAACGCGATTGAGGAGCGGACGACCGCATTGAAAACACGCGACTGAACAGCGCGCACCTGTCTTGCGCAGGCCGCGGCGTCTGCCCTACAGTGAGGTCCTTCCCGAACGAATGCTGGATGGAACTCTCGCAGGCACACCCGCGGGTGCGGACGGCGACGCTTCGCGTGTGCGTTCGCCTCTAGTGATCCGCCTGTTGAAGATCGGCGTCCTGCTCATCCTCGCCTCTGTTGCCATTCTCCGGTCGCACGTCGGAACACGCCTGGCCGGGTTCACATACGACGAGCCGTGGCACATCGTCGCCGGGGCCGACTATGTGCGCAGTGGAAGTTTCCGCTTGAACCCCGAGCATCCGCCGCTTGTGAAATTAGCGGCGGGTGCGGCGCTTCCGGCGACGTTTCGTCTCCCCTCGCCCGGCCCGCTCGTTGAAAAAGTACAGGAACGCAAGTACGTCGAGCGGGTGATGTTTCTTCACAATGGCGGGCTTGCGGTACAGGACCGCGTCCGCGCCGCGCTCTGGACGTTTCATGCAGCGCTGTTGCTGGGACTCGCGCTCCTCTTGTGGCGCGCGTTCGGCTTCGCGTGGGCGGTGGGAACGACGACATTCCTGGCGATCGATCCGACAGTCGGCGCTTATATGCCGATTGCGATGACCGACCTCGCGCTCGGTCTCACCATTGCGGGCGCCGCGGTCGCGGCGGGGCTCCTCGTCAGTCATTGGCAGTGGCGATGGGTCGCGATTGCCGGCTTCTGGATGGGGCTCGCTCTGGCGAGCAAACATTCCGCGCTGCCGGCGCTCGCCGCGATCGGTTTGATGACAGTCGGATTCGCGCTCGCGTCAGTTCGTCTCGAAGGTTGGCGCATTGCGGCTTCGCGCCTTGCCCGCGCCGTGCTCGCCGGCCTGCTCGCCTTCGTCGTTCTATGGGGCATGTACGGTTTCCGCTTCCACGCAGGACGCGACGGCAGCGACGGCTTCAATCGCGAAATCTCCGCGAAGATCGCCGACGTCCAGAGCAGTCACTGGCGTAGCGCGCTGGGAATGATGGATGCAGCGCGGCTGCTGCCGCGCGCCTACATCTGGGGGCTCGCGGACACTGTCCGCGCGGGAGTGGAGGGGCGCGGTCAGAGCCTGCACACGGTCTGGGGGAAGGAGTACGAAGGTCGCCCTCCGCTCCACACCTGGCCGTCGTTCATCATCATCAAGCTGCCGCTCGCATCGATGGCCATGATCCTCTGTGGCATCGTGCTGCTCCGTCGCGCGCAATTGTCGGTCGGCAGTCGGCGCGCTTTAGTGATTGTCACCGCGGCGGCGACGTTTCATCTACTCGCGCTGATGACGGCACGCGCTTCTTATGCGGGAGTCCGTCACGCCTTGCCGGTCGTGATGGCGCTCGCCATCGTCGCAGGCGCATTGTTCTCGGTCGCGTGGCAGCGCCGATCGCGCCTGTTGCTCGCGGCCGGTGCGCTGCTCGTTGCCATTTCGCTGGTAATGACGATCCGCGAGCCGCGCATCATCGGCTACCACAATGAGCTCGCGGGCGGCTCGGCGAACGCGTACCGCTACTTCGCGAATGAAGGGCTGGGGATGGGACAGGCCTTTCCCGAGATTCGTGCGTTCTATGAGGACGTCGTAAAGCCGACAGGGAAACCGATCTATCTCAATTACTGGCTGATCGAAGAGGAGCTGCAGGCCGCGAAAGTCAACGTCCGGCGGCGCGTCGAAAGTCTGCACGACACGAATCTCGAAGGCGTCTACGACGGCTTCTTCGTCTATCACATGGCCTATACGCTTCAATGGCCCGGATCGGATCCAGCCGAGATTTTCAAAGGACTGACAATGGTCCGCCGCTTCGGCGAGGTCGCCGTCTGGCGGGGACGGCAGGTCCTGCCGCGCGCGCGCGCGTCCGCTATGTACAACGCGGTCGTCGAGTACATCTACGAGAAGAACGGTACGGACTGGAACCTCGTCGCCGCGAAACTCGAGGAAGTCGTGGCGAAGTGGCCGCAGTTTCAGGGGCCCGCCCTGGAACTCGGCAACGCGTACCTCCGCCTCGGCGAGCGCGAGCAGGCACTACGCGCATATCGTCGGACTCTGGAGCAGAAAGAAATCCCACTCGAAGAGCTCGTGCGCCGGCAGATCGAGACGCAAATTGCGAAACTCCAATCAGGAGCGGACCTTTCGACGATTCCGCCTCTCCGGAATCCGTATCTCGAGTAGACCTCTCCGGCGTGCGTAGTGCGCAGTCGAGTGACGCAGCGGCCTAATCTCCCGTAAGCGCTGACAAGGTGGTCACAGGACTCGAGCCCTCCTCGCCTTCGTTTTGAATTTCGGCCGTCGCCACGGCCTGAAAGAAGGCGAGCCGGCAGCACCGGCACCACCCGTCGCGACACCGACCGTCTCAGCGGCAGTCAGGCGGCCTAAGCCGCGTTGGCGAGCGGCGTTCCGCGGTTCAGATCGCGGTGTCGCACCGCGATCGTCTTCATCAGGGGCGTTGTCCCACGGGCCGCGGGAAATCACCGTCATTGTATGAATCAAGTGTCGCTGATACGTCCTGTAGTCATCGCTCGCAAACAGTGTCGTCATCGCGCCAGCAGGTGCAACGCAGCCGACTACAACCTGTAGAAGGTTTGCCTTTCGCGGTGCGCCGAGGGAACCTCGGGTGCGGAAAATAGTAGCGGGCGATCGGCAGGTCGAGGAGGAAGGTTGCGCACACGAGCCACTGGAGCGTGGCGATTCCTTCAGCATTGACGCCGAGCGGACGCTGAAAACAGATGACGAGCAAGGCAGCGCCGAACACGACGGTCGTTCGAAAGCCATGGATGCGGGCAACTGAGTGGCGCGTGATCTCGGTCTGCTTCGTGCGCATCAAACCCATGGTAGCGGCCCCGAATCGCGGCGCCATCGGTCATTTCTTCAGCATGGAACCTGAAGGTGTCACCATTCTGACGACCAGCCGCAGAAGTGACTCATCGGGCGACGTTTGCCAACAACCGTCACAACGGCGGTGTCGCTCGACAAGTAACTTATGCGTGTCATGTCGATCGGGCGGCGAGGCAGCATTCGCGACATCCGGGCGCTCGCCGAGCGCGTCCATCAGCGGCTCCTCGCCTATCGGCGGCGTCACGTCGGCCAATCGCCCGCCGTCAACGACACGCTCTCGCGAATCCTCGAGCACACGCCTGACTACTTGCCGCCGCGGCAGCGCGCGGCTGACAAGAAGCGCCCGCCGATGAAGAACCCGGGCATCTTCACCGTGCAGGAAGACGTCGCCGAGATCCTCGGGACGACGGTCGGAGATCTGCTGGCGGAGCAGGGATACGCCGCGCCGCGCGACCTGATCTCAGCGAGCGACCGCCACAAGCTCCGGCAGGTCGTGCGGCTTCTCAACGACCTCTTCGATCTCGATGACGAATCGCTCCAGCCGGACGCTGAGAGCGGCTCGACGTACCAGTTCGTGGTGCCGCCCGACCGCTTTATCGAGCGTGACCACGACTACCCGCGCCCGCTCCACGCATGGGACGTCCCGGTCCGCGCCGATCTTGCTGCCGGGTTACCGCGCGAAGCCGATTTCCAAGTCGACACGACACCGGTGCTGCATTCCGTGACCGACTATTGGGACGAGCACCTCCAGGTCATACGAGTGCTCGGCGACTCCATGACTCCGGAGCTCCAGAATGGATGGAAGGTGCTGGTCGACACGCACGCAACTACCCCGGTCGAAGGCGCGCTCGTGGCCGTGTATCTGATGTACGAAGGGGGCGTCCTCGGCCGCTGGCATAACGCGCCCACCGGTCCGTTTCTGCGCAAGAGCAATCCACACTATCCGCCGGTACGGCTCCCCTCTCAGCCCGAGGAGTGGAAGCTGTGGGGCACCGTGACGCGGGTCGTCGACGCCCCCATCTCGTCCCAACCGATCTGACGGCGAACTGGTGGGCGACGGCCCATCATCACGGGCCGCACGCATTCACACGCGATTCCCAACGACCGCTACTTGCCGCCTCCCGTTCATTGCAGTCGGTCGGGCCGAACGCGACGCGTCGGGAATGATGCGCGCATCGGCGTCTCTCGCGATCCACCACCCGCCAGCGACGTACCTCCTCCTCCAGCGCCTCCACATGCGCGCACGCCACAGCCTCCAGCTCGAGCGACGCATCTCGTCCACAGACACCGATGCCGCTGTTGAAGCGCTTCAGCATCGCGCGCTGTCACCGCGGCACCCGCACCCGCAACAACAATCAGTGCCGCCATTGAGAGGGAGAACCCCCGTTACCGCTGACGCACATGGTCTGCTTCCGCGCGGGGATACACTCGCCCGCGCGTGGCGATTGAAGACCTTCTGGAGCGGCTTCGGGCGCTGAAGAACCGGCTCGGGTGGATGTCGCCGTTGCGGCGGCGCGTCGGGGAGCGGGCCGGCGAACAGGCGGTGTGCGCGGCGGCTCGCGCGGATCGGTATGACGTCGTTTGCCTCGCGATCTGTGATTGGGACCAGCGGTTTCAGCGGCCGCAGCAACTGATGGCGCGGTTTGCGGCGGCGGGGCATCGCGTGTTCTTTGTGCGGCCGCGGTTCGGGCGAGCGTATGCGTTGCGGTTGAAGCGCGAGAACGTCTACGAGGTGACGGTCCCCTCCCCGTCGCTCGATGCGCTGCGGAACGACTGCGGGATTGGCGAGGCAGCGATCATCGTGCAGTTGCCGTTCTGGTGGCCGCTCGCGCGCGAGGCGCGGGAACGGTTCGCGTGGCCGGTCGTCTATGACTGCATGGATCTGCATGCGGGGTTTGCGAACGTACGGCGCGCCGAGGTCGCGCACGAGGCGGCATTGCTCGCCGCGGCGGACGTGGTGACGGTGAGCTCCGCGATGCTGGAACGTCGCGCGCGCGAGCATCGTGACGACGTGGTGATGGTGCGGAACGGGTGCGACTACGAACACTTTGCGGCGACGGAGGCGCGACGCAATGTGAGGCCGGTGATCGGGTTTTACGGCGCGATCTCGGACTGGTTCGAAGACTCGCTCGTGGCCGAGCTGGCGAAGCGGAGGCCTGATTGGGACTTTGTACTGGTCGGCTCGACGTGGGGCGGCAGGGTCGCGAAACTGCGAAGACTGGCGAACGTCTCGTTGCCAGGCGAACAGCCTTACGCGGCGCTGCCGGAGTGGCTCGGCGGCTTCGACGTCGCGATCATTCCGTTCCGCCGACTGCCGCTGACCGAGGCGACGAATCCGGTGAAGGTGTACGAGATGCTCGCTTCGGGAAAGCCGGTCGTGTCGGTCCCCTTGCCCGAGGTCGTGCCGCTCGCGCCACTCGTGCGACTGGCGTCGAGCGCCGCGGAGTTCGAGCGGCAGATTGAAGCGGCGCTCGCGGAAGATCCGGGCGCAGCAGAAGCACGGCGCGCGTTTGCGCGCGAGCAGACGTGGGAGCGGCGTTTCGAGGTGCTCGCGGCGGCGATTACAAACCGCTTCCGGCGAGCGACGACGACACGGCGCGCACCATGAGCCGCAGGTCGAGCCACACCGACCATCCGCACATGTACATCACGTCGTACCGCAGCTTCACCTCGGCGCGCGAGTTGTACTCCGCCGACACCTGCGCGAGCCCCGCCATGCCGGGCCGCACCAGCGTGCGCAGATCGAAATCCGGCACGTCGCGAAGGATCGCGGTGACGAGCTCCGGCCGCTCGGGACGCGGGCCGACCAGGCTCATGTCGCCGCGCAGCACGTTCAGCAGTTGCGGGACCTCGTCGAGATGGTACGGGCGCAGCAGCGCACCGACGCGGGTGACGCGCGCCTCGCGCATCGAGCGGAACTTCCACATCCCGAACGAGGTTCCGCCGAGCCCCACGCGCTCCTGTCGAATCAGCACAGGACCGCGATCGTCGATCCAGATCGCAATCGCAGCGAGCATCCACAGCGGTGCGCTGACGAGCAGCAGCAGCGCGCTGCCCGCAACGTCGATCGCGCGCTTCACGATCGCCCTGATGCCGTAGCCGCAGCTCACCGCCACTTCGACGAGAGGCTGGTCGCCGATCCAGCCGAGCATCCGCGATGCGAGCAGCGCGTCCGCATGCGACGCGAGCAGGAGGAAGCCACGCGGGCCGCGAATGCGCAGCAGTTCGAGCCGGATTCGCGCGTCGGCGCCGGGCGAGACGCAGATCACTTCCTCCGCATCGCGCAGCCTTGCACGCGCGGCGGAATCGGCGAGCGCGTCGAGGCTGCAATGAACATCGCCGATCACCGCGATGCGTGGGTCGCCGTCGACGAGGAGCCCGGCCATCGCCCTTTCGATGTCGGCGGGAGCACCGCAGAGGATCGTCTCGCGCGGACGGATCGGCGCGATGCGGGCGAGCAGACGCCGAGAGATCACGATGGCGAGCGCTTCGATCGCCGGAACGCCGAGGAGGATGGCGCGTGGCAACGGACGAACGATGGCGGTTGCGAACATCGCGGCCAGCGCGGACTGGATCACGAGCGCCGCAACGAGCGAAGGGCGCGTGCGCGGCGTGACGCGATCGCGGTAGAAGCCGCTGAGCGCCAGTCCTGCGACGAACGACAGCGCAAACAGCGCGACCAGCTCTGCATCGATCCCGCCGTTCCGCAGATTCGCGCAAACGACGACCGCGCCCCACGCGATGAGGAGGTCGCCCACGACGAGGGCGGCCATGCGCGAGCCTCGTTCCTTGGAACGTGGACGGATCATTGCGCTGACACGACCGCCGCGAGATTCGCGAGCGTCTCCGCACGCGAGTAGGCGCTCTCCGCGACGCCGCGCAGTGCACGTCCGGCGGTGCGATCCGCCAGCGCCTCGACGGCGAGCCACGCAAGCTTCGGCGCGTCGATCGCGAGCGATGCGTGCGCGGCGAGCGGAGCGAGTCCGCGCAGCGCGTGCGGAGTGGCGACGAGCGCGCAGCCGGCCTCCGCCGCCTCCAGCACTTTGTTCATCTGACCGGTGCCGTAGCGCACCGGAAAAAGCGCGACGCGAACCTGCCGCGCGGCCGCGGCGATGTCCGCGACCGGCGACTGCACCGAAATACCGTCGCTGCCGTGCAGAGCGCGGACGCGGCGCGGAGCGCGGTCGCCGGCGATGAGCAGCGTCGCGTTTGGCCGCGCGGCACGGATCGCGGGCCAGATCTCGCCCAGAAGCCACGCGACGGCATCGGCGTTCGCAAAGTACGGAAGGCGTCCCCAGAAGCCGAAGTCGAATTCGCGTCGCGCATCAACGAGCGGACGGAGCTCGACGCCGTTGCCGATCGCCGTCGCGCCAAGGTCCTCGCGTTCGTCGGGACTGACGACCAGGACGCGGTCGTAAAAACGTGCGGCGTCGTACTCCGCGCGCGCGATCCGCCGCTCCTCGATTCGCCACAGCGCGCGAAGCGGAAACGTCGCCTGCCTCGCACGCTCGCCGATGCTCAGGTGCAGCGGATCGATTGCGTCGAGCACGCGCAGTCCGGGTGGAAGATGTGCGCGCACGGACGGGTCGAGACGCGACAACAGCACCACCGTGGCGTCGAAGCCGCCGCTCTTCTCCTCCGCGCGCGCGATGGCGGCGCGCCAGTCATACGCCGACGCGAAAAGAGCGCTCGCGGCGCCGCGGCGAGGCAGAGCCAACGCGCGCGCTGCACCACGTGCGAACGATCGCTGCACCGGCTCGAGATGGAAGCGCGGCGCGGCGGCCGGAACGCTCCCGCCCGGCGAAACGAGCGTGACGTTCGCGATGCGCTCCAGCGCCGCGAGCCAGATCGTGGCGCGCAGACGGTCGCCGGTGAATGGCGGCCACGGAAAGCGCGATGAGAGGAGCAGCACGTTCATCAACGCCGCACGCGAGTCCAGCGACGGAGCGCTTTCGGGATCATCGCGGCCGCGACAAGCCACGATGCGGCCAGATGCAACGCGCCGCGCATCGACGTGCGTCCAGTGAAGAGCGCGACGTCGATGAGCGTGCTCGCAGCGATCACGGCACCCGCAAACGTGAAGCCGCGCCACATCAAGAACGCACCGGTTGCGACGCGGAGCGGCACCGTCAGCGACAGCGGCCGGCCGAAGATCTCGACGAAGAACGCAAGCCCTTCAATCGGCCGATTCGCGATGTGCGCGGCGAATGTCGTGGCGCGCTTGAACAGCAACTCGTAGCGGCCGACGAGCCAGCGCGCGCGCTGCGAACCGGCATCGTGAATGGAAGGCGGCTTTTCGTCGAACACGATCGCGTCGCGCGGTGCCATCCGGATCTTCGATCGATACAGAAGCAGCGAGGCCTCGAGATCCTCGACGCGTGTGCCGAGGCGCGGGACGACTTCGAGGAAGGTCTGCGCGCGGAATCCGGAGCCGGTACCGCGCAGCCGCACGTTCCAGCCGAACGCCTCACGTCCGCGATCTTCATCGGATTGCGCAGCGCGCTCGGAGTCGGCCGCGCCGCCGTCACCACCATGCAGATAGGTCTGCAACGAATCGGCGTCGGCGGGCCAGGCGAAGTGCTCGAAGAACGACGGCGAGAGGCGCGAGCCGACGTCGAGCAGCAGGACCGAGCCAGCGGCTTCGATCGTCGCGCGGTGCTCGCGCGCGAGCCACTCCAGCGCCGCCGCTTTCGTCGGACCGGGCGGCTCCTTCACCACGACGTCGGCGCCCAGCGCACGCGCTGCCGCTTCCGCTTCGTCGTCGGCGCCGTCGAGCAACAGCAACACGCGAGCGCCGCGTGCCGAGGCGATCGTCGGCGTGACGAGCTCCCCCTCGGCGCGTGCGGGGACGATCACCAATGGCCTCGCCTCGTCGCGCGGCAATGCTTCAGCCGGCGATCCGGCGGCGGTGCGCGCGCGCAGAAACAGGCACCCGCGCACCACCGCGTCCGCGGCGCACAAAGCGGCGGGAGTGGCGATCAAAATGGTGAGGACCAACGGCCGGAAGAGTAGCAGACCGCATGCTATGGTTCGGTCAAGGATGCGCACGGTTCTTTTCGTGTTCGGCACGCGCCCTGAGGCCATCAAGCTCGCGCCGCTGATCGAACAAGTGCGCCGCGATCCATCGCTCCGTGTCCGCGTCTGCGTCACCGGGCAGCACCGGGAGATGCTCGCGCAGGTGCTGCAACTGTTCGGCGTCACGCCCGACGCCGATCTCGACGTCATGCAGCCCGATCAAACGCTCGGCGACGTGGCGGCGGCGGTGCTCTCGAAACTGTCCGCGGTTTTTCGCGAGCTGCGTCCCGACCTCGTCATCGTGCAGGGCGACACGACCAGCGCGTTCGCGGCCGGACTGGCAGCGTTCTACGCCGGCATCGAGGTCGCGCATGTCGAGGCAGGCCTGCGCAGCGGCAATCCGTATGCGCCGTGGCCGGAGGAAGTGAACCGCCGGTTGCTGACCGTCGTGACGCAGCTTCATTTCGCGCCGACCGAAGGCGCGCGCGCGAATCTGTTGCGCGAAGGGATCGACCCGGCGCGCGTGCATGTGACGGGCAATACTGTCGTCGACGCGCTGAAGAAAACGGTCGAGCGGATCGGCAGCGATGACGCGTTGCGTGCGCGAGCCGAGGCTGCGCTCCCATTCCTCGATTCGCGGCGGCGTCTGATCCTGGTGACCGGTCATCGCCGCGAGAACTTCGGGCCCGGATTCGAATCGATTTGCGCCGCGCTCGCGGAGCTGGTACGCACGCACGAGGACGTCGAGATCGTCTACCCGGTGCACCTCAATCCGAATGTCCGCGATCCGGTCCACCGGATCCTCGGCGAATGCGAGCGGATTCATCTCATCGATCCGGTTGACTACTTTGGGTTCGTCCACCTGATGACGCGGAGTGAGTTGATCCTCACCGACTCCGGCGGCGTGCAGGAAGAGGCGCCGACGCTCGGCAAGCCGGTGCTGGTGATGCGCGACACGACCGAGCGCCCCGAGGCGGTGGAGAGCGGAAACGTGCGGCTGGTGGGGACGCGGCGCGAGTCGATCGTGGCGGAGACATCGCGGCTGCTGCGCGATGCGGCACATCGTGAGTCGATGAGCCGTCCGAGCGACGTGTTCGGCGACGGCAAAGCTTCAGAGCGCATCGCGGCGATCCTCAGCGCGCATGGCCGCGATCGTCACCGCACGCGCCAGAGCTGAGCGTCGCTGTCTTCATAGACGAGGTCCATTCCGCCGTCTGCACGCGGGCTCGTGCAGCGCCGCTTCGCGACGAGAAAGTAGCGCGCGTCGATGCGACGCATTCGCTCTGCGATTGCGCGCGTGCCGTCGGCTCCCGCGAGCACGCGCTCGTAGGAATGTGGGCCGGTATGGTCGCCGAGCAGCTCCCCTTTTGCGTATGCCTTCAGCCGTTCGCCTCCGCACGCGTAGAGACGCTCCGCTCCCGCGCGGCGGACGGCGCGATATTCGGGAACGCGGCGCTCCAGCCACGCGTGCTGTTCGGCGGTCGTCGCCGGAGGGACGCCTTGCAGCACGACGCGATACCCGGCGTACGCGAATCCCGGAGCGATCGCGAGAATCGCCGCGAGCGTTGTCGCTTTCGGCC
>DASVRB010000249.1:0-6177 GCA_036388835.1 Thermoanaerobaculia bacterium
TCTTCGAACGTCTCGGTCTCTTCCGCTCCACGCTCGATCCACTTGTACGCCGTCGTCGGCGATACCCCGTACCGCCTGCACAACTCTCGAACGTTCGCTCCAGGACTACTTGCCAGACTCACAAACTCTCGCCGCAGAGACACGATCGACACCTCGCTCCACCCCATTGCAGCCTCCCTTCGGAAGACTGCTCCGGCGTGCTGAATGTGTCCACCATGTCTCCGGCCACCTGTCCACCATGTCTCCGGTACGTACACGGGCCGGCGCGGCCGGCAGCGCTTAGCGAAACACGCGTAGCCGCGAGACAGACGGTTCAGGGCGCAGGGGCGCGTTCGGGCTGAGCCAACAAGCGCTGCCCGCCGTGCGGGCCCGCCGGAGGCGCCCTGGTCGTCCTCTGTTGCCGCACGGCAGCGCACGCGCAGGATGGCGGCAGCGTGAGAGGATGCGCGGTGTGCGGCGGGAGCCATTATTTACGGGGCGGTTTGTATCCCTCTGGTTCTTTCAGTTCGGGACATTCTTCGCGGCATTTCAGCTCTTCCCTGTCATTCCCTTGCGGATCATCGATTTGGGTGCGAGCAAAGGGGCGGCGGGGATGTTTTTGTTCGTCTACACCCTCTCCAGCGCCTTTGCCGCGCCGATCATGGGGAGCATTGCCGACCATGTCGGGCGGCGGCGGATGATCGTCCTCGCGTCGCTGCTCTTCATCGTGTTCTCGCTCGCGTATGGAGTCGTGCCGTGGCTGCCTGTTGTCTTGATCGTCGCCGTTGCGCATGGCGCCATCTGGTCGTCCATTTTGTCCGCGGCCGGCGCGCTCATGACCGACTTCATTCCGCCGTCGCGGCGGACCGAAGGGCTCGCGTACTGGGGCCTCGCGCCCACTGCTGCAATCGCCGTCGCGCCGGCCGTCGGATTGTTCGTCTATCGGTACGGATGGTTGACCTTGTGTATCGAGATCGCCGTCCTTTCCGCGTTGATGGCCGTCTGGGCCATGCGCCTGCCGGGTGGTGAGCAAGGAAACGGCGACGTCGCGTTGCCGCGCTTTCGCGAGCTGTGGGATTTCGACGTCGTCAAGACCACACTCTCGCTCGCCGTCGTCTCATTCGGATACGGCGGCATCACCAGCTACGTCGCCATTCTGGCGCGCGAGCGGAGCATCCATCCCGAGTCGCTCTTCTTCACCGTCTTCGCGATCTCCATCTTCGTCGTCCGCGTGTTCACCTCGCGCCTGGGCGATCGCTTCGGACACAAAGTCCTGCTGTATCCCGCGTTCGTGGCCATGCCGATCGCGTTTGCAACGCTCGCTGCTGCGTACACGACCTGGCAGATGGTCGCGGCGGCGATCCTCTTCGGCATCGGCCTCGGTGCGTCGTTTCCGGCGTTCATGACCTTCGTCGTGGCGCACACCGACGAGCATCGCCGCGCGCGCACGTTCGGCAGCGTGATCTGGGCGTTCGACACCGGCATCGGCCTCGGCTCGTTCGTGATCGGCATGCTCGGTCAGCGGCGCGGACTCGGCTTCGCGTTCAACGTCGCCGCCGCCATCGCCTGCCTCGCCATCCCGATCTTCATCACCACCTCGCGCCGTCTCGCCCGTGGCACTGTGGTTGCTGACACCGCTGAGCATGCCGGAACCTGAAGACGAAGACGTCGTCGCGAAACGAGTGGTCTACGAAACCCGCACCGCCAGCTCGAATCGCGGCACCGGAGTCACCTTGACTGTCATTGCGGTCATCGCAATCGCGTTGATCGTGTGGCTCGTGATGCAAGTGACGTAGGCCGCGCTGCGCGAACGCGCCGCTTACGGCCCAATCACAATCCTGACCGGCCGCGGCAATTTCACATCGGCCGACACTCCCCGGCTCAGCACGCGCTCGTACCACGACGCGTCTTTCGGTGCGCCGCCGTGATCCATCAGATAGCGGCCGAGGGCGAAGGCGTCGCGTTGCGACATCCGGATGCAGCCGTGCGATGCGGCGGCGCCGAGGGAATCCTCGTGGATCGTGCCGTGAATGTAGTAGTCCGGCTCCTTGAAGAAGATCTTCACGACCTTCATCGGATTCTTTTCGCTGCCCGGCTTTTCCGCCTTCTTCCCCTTGGCCCACTTCTCCTTCGGCGGCACCCAGCCGGGGTTCCACACGATGTGGCGGACCGTGAACGTGCCGTGCGGAGTGCGGTGCGGCTTCTTGCCGACCGAGACGTCGTAGCGGCGAATGACTTTGCCGTCGACGCGCAGTTCCATGATGTTTTTCTTCGTGCTGGTGGCAAGTGTCACGACGCCGCCGGCGGTGCTCGCCTCGGCCGCATAGAGAAGGCTCAGAACGACAGCAAGAGCTCGCATCATGCAGCCGAGTTCTGCAAGACTTCCTCCATGCTCGCCTCCCTCGCAGTCGCAGCCACGCTCACTCTCGATCCGCCGGCCGCCGAGCGGTTCGCGAACCTCGCCCTCGCCTGCGTGCACAAGGAGTATCCGAACAAGGTCGCGCACGTCCTGCAGTCGGACAAAGACGTCGCGCCGCCGCGCACGCTGACGCCGGCGTTTTACGGCTGCTACGACTGGCATTCCTCCGTGCACGGACACTGGCTGCTCGCGCGCCTGCTGCGGCTCGCGCCCGACGCACCGTTCGCTGCGAAAGCGCGCGCCGCGCTGCAGCAGAGCCTCACGCGCGAAAACGTGGCGCAGGAGGTCGCGTACATCAACGGCCCGGGACGCGCGAGCTTCGAGCGGCCGTACGGACTGGCGTGGCTCGTCCAGCTCACCGGCGAGCTGCGCGAGATGAACGATCCGCTTTACGAAAACGTGAAGCCGCTCGAGGACGCCGCGGTCGAGCGGCTGCGCAACTGGCTGCCGAAACTGTCATACCCGGTGCGCTCCGGCGAGCACAGTCAGACCGCATTCGCGCTCGGCCTCATCCTCGATTCAGGCGCGGGCGACGAAGCGTTCCGCAATCTCGTCCGCGCCCGAGCGCGTGCGTTCTATTCGAAAGATCGCAATTGCCCGCTCGCGTACGAGCCGTCCGGCGAAGACTTTCTTTCGCCGTGCATCGCCGAGGCCGATGCCATGCGGCGCGTGCTCGCGCCGAACGAGTTCGCGTCATGGCTCACGACCTTCATCCCGCACCTGGACGTCGCACCGGCGGTGGTGACCGATCCGTCCGATCCGAAGCTCGCGCATCTCGACGGCCTCAATCTCAGCCGCGCCTGGATGCTCGAAGGCATCGCCTCGGGATTACCGAAAACTGACGCGCGCGTCGCGACGTACATGGCCGCCTCGCAGGCTCACGCGCGTGCCGGACTCGCGTCCGTCACCGGCGAGCACTACGAAGGCGGCCACTGGCTCGGCAGCTTCGCGACATATCTAGTCACGAAGCGCGGCATCGCGCCTGTGGTTACTGCTTCGCCTTCCGCACCCGCAGCGTCGGAGACGACAGGTCGAGATCGGCGACAGAAATCACTTCGACATCATTGAACTGCTTGCGCAGCGCCGGCTCGAACTGCTTCGCGTCGCCGACCACGACCACGTTCACATCGCCGCCGAGATTGCTCGACGCGAACTTGCGCAGATCGGCTGCGGTGACGCTCTGCACGCCGCTGATGTAGCGGCCGATGTCGCTGAGCGGCAGGCCGTGCAGCGCGAGCGCCGCGATGCGCTCGACGATGCCGCTGGTCGTTTCGAGCGACTGTGCGAATCCGCCGATCAACGCCGCTTTGCGCGGCGTGAGCTCGGCCTCGGGCACATCGTCCGCGGAGAGCCGTCGCAGCTCGGCGGTGATGATGCCGACGACGTCGGCCGCGGTCTCGTGCTTCGTTTCCGTGCGCGCGGTGAACGGCCCGACGGTCGCGCGCGGATCGAATGAACTGCCGGCGCCGTAACTGAGGCCGCGACGGATGCGGATCTCCTGATTCAGTCGCGACGAATAGCCGCCGCCGAGGACTGAGTTCGCGACGAGAGCCTGCATGTACGCCGGATCCGCGCGGCGAATGCCCTGACGTCCGACCACCACCGCCGACTGCCCCGCCTCCGGCATGTCGACGATCACCACGCGCGCCGAGGGACGTGCAGTCGCATTGGTCGCGGCAGAAGAAGCAGGTGCAGCGCCTGTTGCGCGCCAGTTGCCGAACACGCGCTGCGCGAGCGCAAACGCGGCGTCCGGCTTGATGTCGCCGGCGAGCACCAGCACCGCGTTGTCGGGGCGGTAATGCCGTTTGTGGAACTGCAGCAGATCCTCGCGTCGGATCTTCTGCACCGAGGCGGGCGTGCCGGTGATCGTGTTGCCGTACGGCGTATCGCCGAACATCAGGCGCGACGCGACCATGTTCGCCACACTGCGCGGTTGCCCGAGGTCCACCTGCAACGCGTCGATCGTCTGCGCCTGCTCGCGCGCGAACTCCGCTTTCGCGAACGTTGCGTTGCGCGCCACATCCGCGACGAACTCCATCGCCCGCGGCAGATTCGACGACATCACACTCACGTCGATCGACGTCGCGTCCCACTCCGCACCGGCGGCGAGCGTTGCGCCGAGCGCTTCCACACCGCGCGCGATCTGCTCGGCCGTGCGCGTGGCGGTGCCCTGCGTCAGCACCGTTGCCGTCAGTTCGGCCACGCCCGCTTTGCCGCGCGGATCCGACGCCGCGCCTGCTTTGATCATCAGGCGCGAGGCGACCAGAGGATTGTCGTGCTTCGGAACGACGATCACGCGGAGGCCGTTGTCGAGTGTCCGCTCGACCGCCTGCGGAACCTTCGCTTGACGCGGCGCGGCCGGTGCCGGCGGCGTGGTCTGCATCTGCTGCGCGAGCAGCGGAACGGCGATGAGAACAGCAGCGAGGAAACGCTTCACTTCGCACCTCCGTCGTTCTTTTTCTGCTCTTCGTCGAGATAGTCGATGACCACCGCTTTTCCGTCGATCAGGTATTTGCGCACCACGCGCTGCACGTCGGCGGGCGTGACCGCCTGCACGCGCTGCAGGGCCGTATTCACGAACGACGCGTCGTGCTGGAGGATCAGCGCCTCGCCGAGGCTGAAGCCCTTGCCGTTGTTCGTCTCACGCTCGCGCAGCGCGGAGGTGATGAGGAGATTCTTCGCCTTCTCGAGCTCCGCCGCCGCGACCGGCGTGTTGGCGAGCGATGCGAGCTCCGCGCGAATGATCTTCTCCGCGGCATTCGGCTGCTGGCCGCTGCCCATGATCGCGACCATCGCGAACAGGCCGCGGTCTTCGCGCGCGTCCGCATCGGCAAACACTTCCTGCGCGATCTCGCCGCGGACGAGTTTCTGCTGCAGCCGCGACGACTCGCCGTCGGCGAGGATGGTCGCCGCAACGACCAGCGGAACGGTGTCCTCGTGCGCCGCGTTCGGCGTCAGCCACGTCATCGCCAGCGCCGGCAGCGGCACGTTCGGCGCGTATTCGGTCACCCGCTTCTCCGCCGCGCGTGCCGGTTCTTCGACATTGACGCGCGCGATCTCCGCGGCCGGTTTCGGGATCGGCGTGAAGTAGCGGTCGATCCAGCCGTCGAGCTGCTGCTGCTCGAAGTCGCCGACCACGATCAGCACGGCGTTGTCGGGGCGGTAGAACGACGCGTGAAAGCTGCGCACGTCGTCGATGGTCGCGGCGTCGAGCTGCTCGATGTCGCCGATGCCGGGACGCTGATACGGATGCTTCACGAACGAGTGCTGCTCGATTGCATTGAAGAGCCGTCCGTATGGCGGCGAGAGGACGCGAAAGCGGTACTCCTCTTTCACCACGTCGCGCTCCGATTTGAAGCTGGCGTCGTCGACGGTCAGCGACCCGAGTCGCTCCGCTTCGGCCCACAGCAAGGTCTCGAGATAGTTCGACGGGACGACTTCGTAGTAAGCAGTCGAGTCGGCGAATGTCGTGGCGTTATTGAATCCGCCGACGTCCTCGGTCAGCCGATCGAGCATCTCCGCCGGCATGTTCCGCGTGCTCTTGAACATGATGTGCTCGAAGAGATGCGCAAACCCGCTGCGCCCCTGCGGATCGTGCTTCGACCCAACGCGATACCAGACATGAATCGCCACCGTCGGCGTCGCGCGATCCTGGACCGAGTAAACCTCCAGCCCATTCGGCAACACCCGATGTTTGTAAGCGATCGGTGCGAGCTGCTGCCCCGCCGCCAAATTCGCGACGAACAGCAACGGAAGTAGAAAACGTGCGAAACGCATGG
>DASVRB010000250.1:0-32416 GCA_036388835.1 Thermoanaerobaculia bacterium
GGCGAAGCTCGGGGAGGAGTCCTGCCAACCCGGCCGCGCGAACGTCGGCTCCTACTGTCGTGAGAACCGCGGCCGCCTCGTTCAATTGATGCACGGCTTCGTGGTGCAACCGCACCGCCGCCTCGGCAGTCTCATGCTGCACGCAATCCGCTGCGACGTCGCCTTCACGTTCGCAATTCGCGCCGAGTCGGCCGAGGAGCGCGAGCCAGTCGCGCGTCCGTTTCTGAAGCCATGCGGTGAGCTCCGCGTCCGAAACGGGACCGGCGTCGCGAAGACGGCGGACCTCGTCTGCCAGCGTCTCGCATTCGCGGATGAGCTCCACCACGGGGGCGGAGAGGAGGCGCAGCCGCTCGACACGATCGCGAAAGCGCTGCACGACGTCATCGGCGACCCACAACGCCCACACCGGGATTGCTCCGCGAATGTCGCCGTCGAGTTGCGCGCGAATGTCGTGGAAGCGGCGCGCCTGCTTCGGAACGCTCTCCTCCCACTCCTTCAATTGTTGGACGAGTGAGTCGAGCTGCGGGCGTGCCTTCGTACTGAGCATCGGAGCCTCACACCACCTGCCGGAGCAGGTCGAGCGCCGCCGAGCGCATCGGCGGCAGATCCATGTTGGCGGCGAGCGCCGCGGGAGAACGGAGGCATCGCGGGCAGCCCTGATCGCTGCGACACGCGCAGGCGGCCAGCCAGTTGCGTCCCCATTCGAGAAGCTGCAGGAGGAAGGCGTTGTCGTCGCCGATCGCATCGACGAGACCGATGCCGCCGGGATACAGATCGACGATGGCAAGGCCATACGCGGGGCGGTTCTGCACGAACTCGCCGGTCAGCGGAACGACTTCCAGCGCGTCTTCCTCGACGCCGAGATGGACGGGGAGGAGGTCGCGCAGCATCTGCGCGAGCGACACGAGCGAGACCGCGTCCTGTTCATCCGGAAACCGCAGGATCAGCGCGCGCGTCTGGAAGTTGCGCGACACCGCGCGTGACAGGCGGTGCGTCTCCGGAACAGGCACAGCGCCCGTCGTGAGGTTCGGGTTCAGGCGGAGCCATCCCACGACGTCTTCCTGGTAGACGAGCGATGCGGTCAGGCAGGAGAGCAGTCCGCGGCTGCGTCCCACGCCGACGACCGCTTCGGCCGATTCGATGTTGAAGACGGACGCGTTACGAATCCTCCAGGTCACGCCGTACATCTCCTCGCGCGCACACGGAATCCATCCGTCCTGCGCGACGCGCTCGGCGGAAGAGCTCCAGTCGGCGATGCGGTAGCGTTGGCCGCGGTAGAGAAACAAGCGATGCGGATACGCCTGGATGGTCAGGCGCTCGGGATCGACCCTCATGCGAATGCCCTGGTCGGACTCGTGTCCCGCGGCGGGATCGCGCACATCGACGAGCTGCCCGCCGACGGTATCGAGCGGACGCCGTTCGCCGGCCGCGGGGCGCCTGCTCTTGTATTCATGCTCGCGCTGCAGGTCGCCGTTTCCGTCGAGAAACCGCACTTCTCGCCGCGTCAGCTTCCCTTCGTTTGCAATCTCTTCGAGCGTTTGGTGAATGGCCGATTCGTTCCAGAGGAAGTTCTTGAGCAGGCCACTGCGCGTGTCGGGCAGCTCGTCGAGCGCGAGCAGCAGATGGCGTCGTACGACGTCCGGCTGCGCGGTGGCAGCAACGAGTCTTCGCGATGTCGTGAAGCCGTCGCCGTTGTCGTTGGCGGTGAGGGTGGACAGCACGTGCGCGACGTACGGATTTGCGGGGAGCGTGATGCCGACGTGATGGGGGACGCCGTCGCTCGCAGCACGGCCACCGTGACGGATGATCTCGAGCAATGAGAGCACCTCTCCCGGCGCGATCGTGCGGATCTGCGCCGATGCGTCTGCAACGCTCACCTGCAGCCGTTCACGGGTCTGCTCGTCACCGAATGCAGTCTGCAGAAACGCGATGGTCTCGGAACTGGCGATGTCGGGCGGCGTCTCGAGATAGGTGGGCCACCCTTCCTCCACCGACACGCGCGTAGCGATGAGTGGCAGATGACGATAGCGCTCGCCGATGCTCCGTCCATCACCGTGCGTGAAGTAGTCGTGATGGGACTCGAGGACGTGCAGTTGCACGGCGCGGGCGAAGCGCGGCTGCACGTGTTTCTCGCATTCAGCCGGCAACGGGTGGGGGAGCAGCCGCCGGACGAATGCGGCCATCTGCGCATCGCCGTGTGGCGTGCTTCGCACGAATACGACGGTGCGCACGTCGTGACGTCCCGCCGCTTCGAACAATCGGTGGAGCCTGCGGGAGATCGCCCAGAGATTCGCCGCGAGCACGCCCGTGTATGCCTCGAGGTGCCACCACACCACGAGACCGAAGCGTTTCAGCAAATGCGGATTCTTGAGCTGGGGGAGCAGGCGATCGGACAGCGTCTGCGCGTCCGCGACGACGACCAGCGCATCCGCGTCAACGTCGCCTGTCGCTCCGGCCACGACGACGCGCGCACCGCCGGGAAGCCATCGCTGAAGTTGCGTCGCGAGCGCCGGAGCGTCGCCGACCGTCACGACGAGCGTTGCCGCGTGAAAGCGCTGATCGAGCATCTCCGCGGCCAGCGCGATCACTTCCGTTTGGCCGCAATCGTCCGGACAGAAGACGAGGCGGCTGCGTCCGTGATCCTCGTCGCTCGCGTGCAGCAAGCCGTTCACTGCCTCGATCAGCTCGGGTGCGACCTCGCGTGCGCCGCGGAGGCGGAGGCGGTCGGCGAGGTCGCCCGCCGCTTCGCGCCGGACGCTGCGCGCCGGACGGCTCGCCGGCCACGACGCGAGCTGCGTGAGCTGCACTCCGCGCGCCTTCAATGCCGCGGGCCAGGGCGCCAACGGCTGCGCCGCGGATGCTGTTTCGACGACCCGCTGCGCTGGGGATGCGATCGGATCTCCCGCGCTCCACGCGACGCCGATCAGTGACAGCAGGAGGACGGCGAGCGTGCCCCATGCGGCTGCCGGATAGGCGACCGGGCCGCCGCCGAGGCTCGAGAACGCCGCGGCGAGAATCGCGGCGAGGGGGAGCGTCCAGACCAGCACCCAGCGGCGCGAGCTCTCGAATCCGATCGCGCCCGCCAGCCAGCGGCTGGTATTTCGCGGACCCGGCTTCTCGGTCACGCCGAACAGCAGCAGCACCGTCCAGACGACGAGCGGCAGGAACAGCGCGGCGCGATAGGACGCTGCATACGACCGGCCGAAGATGCCGGTCAGGTCGAAGTGGAGGTGATATCCGGGATTCCAGATGTCCGGAAACAACGCTGCGATGCCCGACGCGAGCACCGGTAACGCGAGGAAAAGGCAGACGCGCAGCACCACACGCGTCCAGAAATCTCCGAGGTCACCACCGGTGGCGCGTCTGCGGACGCGCGCCATTCGGGTGCAGGTGAAAGCAACGAGGGCGCTGAGGACCAGCGTCGCGACCGGAAGGACGATCTGATCGAACGTTCTCATCCGAGCTCCAGAAGGCATCGCGGATCGACGCCCGACTGCACGCGCAGCAGATACGCGCGCCCGCTGTCGGAGCCGGTGAGAATCGATTTGTCGCTCATGCGCAGGTCGGCGAGCTCGCGCTCGACCCCGTCGAGACGCTTCCACATGGGCGGGACGAGGCAATACCGCTGATCGGGGGGCAGTCCCTCCTGCGCTTCGAAGCGGAACGCGAGAGCGAAGCGCCCGCGTCTGCGAAGGAACTCCAGCAACTCGCGCTCGAGGCGCTGTTGCTCCGGTCCTTTGCCAGGCCGCGCGAGCTCCTGCTGAAACGGGTCCTTGTAGATCCGGCTCAGGCGCTCGAGAAATTCGAGCGGGACGAGGAACGAGCGGCAATATCTCTCTTCCCACTCCCGGAACGGCGCCTCCTCGGCTTGCGTCGAGCGGAAACGCTCCGGTCCCGGAGGATTGCTGCGCAGCGTCGCTTCAAAGTCTTCGCCGCGCTCCATCGAGTGCCGGATTCCTGCGTCGTTGCGGTCGAGGCGTCCCTCCTCGGGACGGAGGTCGTCGCCGGTGAATCCGTGCATGCGCAGGAACTCGCGAAGCTGATCGCGGAGCCACAGCATTTCACGGCGGCGCTCGCGAAGCCGCGAGAGGACGAGTCCCACTTCGCGCGTGACCTCGCCACGAACGCTGAGATGGATGTTGTAAAGCAGGCGGTCGATCGACTCCTCGACCGGCGCGCGCAACGCTCCGCCGCGTCCGAGCCCGGCCCGGAGGCGGTCCACGAACCGCCCTCGGCGTTCGTCGCTGTAGAACCGTCGCGCACGGTCGACGCGGCCGGCGATGCTGCGGTGAAAACCGAGCGCACCCGCGCTCCACGCGGCGGTGAAAGCGGCCGTTCCGACGACGAGAGAGTTGTTGACCCGTTGCAGCAGGCCGTGCGCACGGTTGAGAAGAAACCGCGTCACGTCCGGTGGCGGGATGTCGGCCAGCAGTTCGGTCAGCAGCGGCGTGAGTCCCGCCGCGAGCGCGAGCGCGTACAGCGGCCACCAGCGACGCAGGCCTTCGACGTCGATGCGCTCTTCATGGAACTGCGAGTACGTTTGATGCAGCTTCTCGACGTCGCGCAGGAGATCTTCGGATGCGCCGGGCGGAGTGGGCGCGACCTGCTGCAGCTCGTCGAGGCGCTCGAGCAAACGCTCCAGCTCAGCGATTGCCGTTCCGACGGCCACGGGCTCGCGCGCGTCGCCGAGGTCGGCGTTGATGCCCGCGCGCAGCTCAGTCGGGAGATGCACGAGATGATTCCGGGAGATGTTCGCCATGAGCGCATGGGCCCGGGCGGACATCTTCACCTCGAGGTCCTGCAGGGTGCGTTCGTAGGCGGCGCGCACGCGCCGTGGCCAGTCGGGCATCTCCGGCGGAAGCGCGGTGACCTCCCGTTCGAGCGCCGTGAATCCGCGCTCGACGTCGCTGCGCAGCGCGTCTGCATCGACCAGGTCGTCCAGTGCATCGGGACCGAACGGTGCGAGTCGCTGGCGCAGTTGCTCGGCCTCGGCGGCGCTGCGGAACGGACCGGTGCCGGCGAGATACTCGAGCCAGCCGGTCCCGAAACGCGCCGCGGCGAGCGAGGCGAGCAGACCCGCACTGCGCTCGACCAGACGGATGCCGAACGTAGCAACCGTGAGCTCGTGCTGGCCGAGCGGTTGATAGAGCCTGCGCAGCTCGCCGTTCCGCTGTCCTTCGAACAGCAGAAACTCGAGGAAAAGACTGATCTCGTCGATGCGGTGAAACGGCTCGCGGATGCCGTCGTCGGTGCGGCCGTCGACGAGATAAAAGCGGCCAAAAGCGGGCTTCTCCTGATCGCGCAATCGCTGCCAGTGCTCGACCGACGCGTGCAGCGCCTTGCGCACGCCGCGTCCGTGCTCGGAGCGATCCCAGTAGTTCTCGAAGTCGTAAATGGCCACGAAGTTCAAAGGGTCGGAGCCCTGAACCGCGCGTCGTAGATTGGCGTTGTTCGCAAGCTGATCCATGCCGGGGCGGATCAGTCGATCGAGCGTGCCGATCACCTCGCGACTCGCTGGCTGGGCGACGACGATCACGTCGAGACCAAGAGGCAGCGCGCCGCTGCGTCCGGCGCGGCCGCCGGCGGCGAGCAGAGTCTCCGCCGCGTCCACCAGCGCTTCGGCGAGACCGGCGTCCGCGGGCGATCGCGGATCGATCGCCCGGATCTGGCGATACAGATCGCGCATCATCTCGAGCGCGTGACCTTCGCGCGCATCGTCGTGCCCGACCTGCCCGCTCTTCGCAACGAGCGGGTCGGGCAGCCAGAGCAGGGCGAGGTCCTGCAGATGACGCTCGCTCGGTCCGCCACCGCCGCGCGGCTCGTCCCAGGAGAGGACGCCGCGCGGAGCGGTGCTCGCGAGCAGACGCCGGAGCACGTCGAGGCCAAGCTCGCCGTACCCGACGAGGATCGTCGCGCGATGCGGTGTCGCGGAGTCGTTCATGACGCGTCGAAGTCGAACTGCTGAAAGAGCTGGTCTTCGGTCGTGGCGTCTTTTGGAAGCCAGCCGGTCAGCTTCTCGATCTCGTTGCTGAGCGCGCGCAGGATCGGACGGTCGAGGAGGTCGTCCTGCGTCAGCGTGCCGTTGAGTTGCCGCGAGTCCATCTCGTCCAGCAAGCCGCCGATGAGCGTGATCAACTTGGCGCGCCGACTCGTTTCGGCTTCCGGCGAGACGCCGTTATGCCCTTCGCGGAGATCACGCTCGAGTCGTGCCCGCAGGTTGTCGAGCCGGTGGATCTCGCCGAGACGATAGAGAGATGTGGCGAGGCTGGGCCCGAGGATTTCTGGTTTTTCCTGTCCGCCGCGACGCCAGACCCACATGCGCTGACCGGCGGCGCGTGTGATGACGCGCGTGAGCATGCCGTCCGCGAGCATCTGCAAGGACCAGCCAACTGTGATCTCGGAGCGCCGCGGGTTCAGATTCGGCAGCGACTTCTCCCAATGAAAATCGGTGTGCAGGTGGTACGCGCGATTCTCGTCGGCGGCCTGATGGAGATAGGCATCCTCGATCTCTCCCGTGACCGCGTCGAGGTAGTAGAGAGGAATGGGCAGGTCGACGTCGTGCACGATGACGAGTCGCGGGTCGTGCCACCGGTCTTCCTTGATCTGGCGTCCGCCGGCGGAGAGCACGCTTCTCAGCCGCTCGACGAAACGCGCCGACGCCTGAGCCTGTCCCGCTTCACCAACACCGACGATGAGCTGCCGCGTGTGATTCGTCTTCGCGCCGTCGTCGAGCGCCTTCGATTCCGCGGAGCTCACGCGTGCGAGCACTCCGGCGATCTGCGCGAGCGCGCGAAACTTCCTCTCGCGATACTCATCGATCTCCGCTTCCGACACGCTGTCGCCGGGCTGCTTTCCCGGCGCGAGCATCAGTTGCGCTTCGAGCTCGAGCCCGCGCACGAGGTCGAGCCCCGGCTGTCCGACCTGACCGAAGATCACGGGCCGCATGCGCGAGCGTCCGAGATCGCGGAGCGCGCGCTGCAGATCGGACACGGTCTGATCGATCGATTTCTCGACGACCGTGCCATCCGCACGCACCACCGGTTTCAGCTCCTGCGCGATCGTCGAGGCGAGTAACTGGCGGTCGAAGGTCGCCAGATAGCGGCCGGCATCGAGGAACAGTGCGCGATACACACGGTCCCAGATGCGCTGGCGCGGCTCGTCGAGCGTCTCGAACACTTCGACGCGAAGTGCGAGCGGAGGGACGAGGCCCGTCTCGCCGCGGCGGAGGCGCTCCGCCTCGCGCTCGAGATCCTGAACGAGCGAATCCATGCGCGTGGCGAGGCGGGCATATTGGCGCGAGCGCCGTTGCAGGTACTCGAAAAGAGCGCGCAGCTGACGCAGGCGGGTCTCTCCTTCGAACATCGTGCGTGCCGCGGCGGCGACGGCACGGAAGTATTCGAGTGCTTCGTCGCGTGCGTTGAGAAAGTCCTGATCGCCTTTGAAGAGACCGCGTTTCGCGGCGGACTGCTGGAGCGTCTCAAACAGCTCCCGCTCGAGGCGCTCGCGCACTTTCGGATTGCTGATGTCGCGCGCTTTCGCTTTCTCGAGCTGCTGCTGCGCCTCGGGAATCAGCGTCCGCTCGCAGCGCTCGAGGAGGCGGATGACCAGATAGCGCTCGGCGATCGGATCGAGTTTGAGATCCGCGATGACTTCGCCTTCCGCGGCTGATGCCTCCACACCGCGCGCATGCTCGTCGACGATGAGGCGCGCGCCGCGAATGTCCTCGATGAGCCGGCTCACCAGCTCGACGTACTGATTGACGCCTTCACGATGGAAAACGAAAGCGCGCTCTTTGATCGAGACGCGGTTGAGCAGATCGCGGCGCGTTTCTTCGAGCTTGCGCTCGACGAGACGCATCACCGATTCCGCGCGCACCGGTTCGCCCTTTTCATCGACGCCGGTCTGATGGCCGTCGTCGATCGATTCGACCATCCGGTACCAGAAGCCGTCGAGAAGGTCCTGAGCCTTGTCCTGACGCGCCATCTCCTGCACCGACGCGACGAAGGACTGGTGGATGGCGCGCTCGCGGCGGTCGTCGGCCATGTTCAGAAACTTCGGATCGGAGTAATCGACCGCGAGCTTCGCCAGCGCGCGGGCGCGGTCGTCGGCGGGATTGCTCGGATCGACGCTGAATGTGATTTGGCTGCGGATCGCCTGCGCGGCGAATCGCGTCGCGACGTACTCGAGCAGCTCGGCTCCCGGCAGCACCATCGCCACCGCGCCGAACGCGCCGAAATTCTTGGTGTAGCCCTGGCCGAGGTTCTTCAGTTCACCGGGAAAGTGGGTGAGTCCGGCGAGGTTCTTTTCGTAGTTGTCGAGCTCACTCGCGAGGTTGTCGATGATCGGCGTGAAGATCTGCAGGAAGGCCGCGTCCGCGATCGCCGCTTCGGCATCGGGGAGCCCGAGGTGCGGCGGCCGGTCGAAGATGAACGAGAGGAAACACGGCCGCGTACGGACCGTCTGCACGGCGCGGTTGTTCTCGTCGCGGCAGTAGACGAACGTGTCCTGATCTCGCCCTTCGCGCTGGGTCTGCGCGTAGTCGAGCTTCGTCAGATGCTCGAGCTCCTTGAGCGCAGCGTACGTGTTCGCATGGATGTCGGGGTGGAGCTCGGGTCCGACCTTGTCGAGCATGACCGTCGACAGCAGCAGGTTCGCGATCACGCGCGGCTGCCAGTTCTGCTCGCGCAGGACGGCATCGGCGAGATAGGCCATCGAAAGAAAGCTGCCCGAGCCCGTGCCGCCCGCCAGCGTCGCGAAGAGGTACACGTTGAACTTCGGCGGAGACGACTGGCGCCACGTGATGTTCGGGCGAAGGCTCTCCGTCACGAGCTCTTTGAGGCGTTGTTTGATCTCGAGCGAGTGATAGAAGAATCCCAGACGCGCCTCGACGCGGATCTGCCCCGCGCCCGGCTTGTATCCGGGACGCGGCTGATAACCGGGATCGAGCCACTGTTGCACCTGTCCGTCGTTCGAGCGCCGAAAGTACTGAAGCGCTTTGGCCTTGTCGAAGGCGGCGATGTTGAGCCGGTTTCCTTCGGGGATGTTGCGCAGCTTGTGCTGATCCAGCTCGTTCGTGTCGACGGAGACGAAGCTCGTCAGCGGCCGGAGCTGGCTCTCCCAGTTCGGCAGCGCGGCGGAGCGGCCGGCGATGCGGTCGACGATCCGCGAGCCGGTCCCGCCCATGCCGATGAAAAGGGTCGGAATGATCGACCCCTGCCCACTTCGATACTCTTCGCTCATGTCTCTCTCCTCAGGTGTTCCGTCAGGCGTTCCTCAACTCGAAGAAGAGGCTGCCCGGATCGTTGCGATAGAGGTCGCCGAATCGCACCGGCGACTCGTCGATGGATATCTGTTCCCAATTGCCGTCCGCGGTGCGGCGCCACACGAGGGCTCCGTCGGCAGGCGCGATGCGCACCTGCTTGCCGTCGGCGCGTAATCGCGCGACGGCGTTTCGCGGCCGGCCCGAAACACGGAAGTCGCCGCAGATGAAGACGCGTGCGTCGCGATAGAAGCCGCTCGACGATCCACGCTGCGCGCGAATCGGATGGAAGAACCCCTCGGCGATGTCTTCCTCCGGCGAAAGCACGACGCCGAGCCGCGGCGAAAAGCGCGACGGCGACCAGTAGCCGTGAATCGCGATTGCGGCGACGACGGCGCCGAGGGCCAGCGCGAGCACCGGCCACCAGCAGTGCAGCCACGAGTCCGCGACGATCTCCACCGACACCGGCACGCTCGTGCGAATGGGCTGGTCATCCGGCCCGGTCGCCAGAATCGCGAGAGCGAACGTGCCGGCGGCGTGCGCTTCCGGACACTCGCCGACGCGTATCCGGATGGGCCAGCTGCGTGCGCCGTTCTCGCGAAGCTGCAGCGTCAGCGGCTGCGGTCCGAGTGCGACCCAGCCGGTTCCGGGATCGATCTCAAGGACCGAGCGCGCGCGATCGAACCGCGTACTCACCTGAATCGGGAACTCGCCGCGCACGTCGGCCGACGAGAGATCGAGCTGGCCGGTGCCGATGGACTCGCTGTGCAGCCGCCCGAAACGAATCGGCAGCGGAGCTCCGAAACGGAGACGTCCGATGACTTCGATCGGCACGCTGGCTGGGATCGACGGACCGCCTCCCTCCGGTTTGTAATCGAAGTGGAACTTGCCGGCCTGCGGCGGAGTCCAGTCGCGCGTGAACGTGTTGTCGCCGGCCTGCTTGTCTCCCTTCGTTCCGTCGTCGCGGAGCTCGACGACGTCGCTGCCGGTCAGGACGTCGATGCGGTCGGGTGGCGGCAATCCTTTTGCGGAGCCGATCGGTTGCACGACACCGGTCAGCGACACGGCGCGGTCGACCTCGACACGCGGCGGCGTGCGCACTTCGACGCGCCACGCGGCATCGATGACGTTGGCGGTCAAGCCGATCCGGCGATCGAGAAAGTCGCTCTGCAGATGAACCGTGAGCGCCTGCTGGCCGGTCCGATCGAAGGTCGTCGTGGCGGTGAGAATGCCGTCCCCGGCCTGGCGATCGCCCGCTGTTCCGTCATCGCGGAAGACGACTTCCCGTCCGTCAATTTCGAGTGCGGTCTGCAGGCCGGGAAGCTGTGAGCTGTCCGCGATCCTTGCGCCGGTGCGCTGATCGAACAACTCCACCTCGAGTGTCGTCTCGGCGCCGCGTGGGATCGTCGGCGAGGACACGAGTCGGAGGCCGACCGCGGAATCCTGCAGGAGCATCCAGCCGGCGGAGTGCCTCATGCCGGTCCCGCGGAAGCGCCACTTCCCGGGAGAAGGCCGCTCCAGCCGGACGATGCGATAGCCGCGGAGGATGCCGTCGATGCCCATCGTCGAGCCGCCGCCGCGGTGATTCAGGTCGATCGCCGCAGCGCTTGGATTTCCGCGCACCTGCTCGACCGCGGAGATGGGGCCGTCAGCGGCGACGACGAGAAAGGCCTCGTCGACGTATGGGGCGATGTCGACGGAAATCTCCTCCTGCATGTCTCCCGTCTGCACCTTCTTCGCGCCTAGGAAGCGCTGGTAGACGAGCGCCACCGCTTCGATGAGTCCCTGCTCGTCCAGTGCTGCCGTGGTGAAGTCGAACGCGGGGTTGCGATCGAACGCTCCTGTGCTGCTGCCGATGTTGATCGCGGCGATCGTCGCCCCGCCGCGTTTCAACTCGAGCATCTCGTTGGTCAGCTCGCCTTCGCACGAGCCGAGGCCGCCGGAGTCGGCGATGACGAGAAGCATCCGCTGGACGTTTTTCTGCGGAGGCAGCAGCGTGATCGCGGTACGAATCGGCGCGGCGAACCACGTCCCGGTGTTGAACGTGATGAAGCGGTCGAGCTGCTGTTTGAACGACGCGCGATTGTTTGGATCGAGCTGCAGAACGAGCGACGGGGAGGCGCGCGCGAAACAGGAGGAGAACAGGCCCTCCGGCATCCGGATGACGGAGAGCTCGTCACCAGTGTCGACAAGATCGGAGAGCACCTGCGACAACTGCATCGTGTAGCGCTGCCGGTCGGCGTCCTGCATCGACCCCGACGTGTCGACGACGATCGCCAGGCGGCGGTTCGCGGCGAGCGCCGGTGCCGTCAGCACGAGCGCGCCGACGAGCGGCAGGACGATCGCGAGGCGACTCCGCATCATTGGTACTCCAGGCGGAAGAGGTACGCGCCCCGATCGGTCTGCAGCCGATAGATGCGGTGGACGTCGAGCGTGGCGAGGCCGCGATGCAGCGGCGGCGTCTGCCCGCCGTCGACGCTCTCGAGGCGTACGCCGCTCGCCGGGCGGAACTGGAACAACTCCTTGTCGGCCGGACGTACTCGGCCGAGGAGGCGGTTTTCACCGGGAGCGATCACGGCGCGCTCCGCAACGATGCCGAGCAGATTCGCAGCGGCAGCCTCGGCGAACGCGCTCGGCGCGAGACCGGCCGCCGACGCCTCGCGGGCGACGGCGTAGTGGAGGTCGGGCGGAAGCGCCGGACGATCGCGCAGGTACCAGAGCAGTCCCAGCATGCCTGTGAGCAGCGCGGCGGGAATCACGAGGAAACGCCACCGCTCGAACAGCGTCGGCGGCGCGACCAGTACTTTCAGTTGTAGCGGACGAATGACCGCGAACTCGTCGTAGGGATCGTCGAGCAACGTCGCGGCGAGCTTCAGTTCGAGCGGTTTCCCGGCATTGCCGGTCGCCGGCTTGCCCATCTGCACGCAGAGCTGGTGATCGCCGAGCAACTCGTCTGGCGCCAGCAGTCGTCCCTTCGACCAGAGCGACGGCTGTGGCGAAGGTTGTCCCTCGAATTCGAGGGGAGCTCCGTCGAGGGTGAACGACGCCTGCCGCAGCTCGCGCTGCAGGACCGTGGGATCGTTCGCAACGAGGACGGTTCGGACCGGATACTTCGGGCGATCGGGATGCGGCAGCCCGCCCGCGTTCAACTGAAACGTGAATCGTGTACAGGCCTGCTCGCGTCGTCCGAGCGCCGTCTCGGAGGCATACGCTGTCAGCGGTAACGGCGCGATGGAGAGAAGCGGATGGACCTCGACGCGATGCGCGCGCGCGCCATGGAGCGAGCCGACGACTGCTTCGCCGCGGCGGACTTCCACTTCCAGGTGGCCAGCGTAAATCGAGCCCGTTTTGTCGGGATCTTCACGGAACTCGGTGACGATGTCGAAGACGCGTCCCTGCGGCGTCGCCTTCCCTGCGCCCGCGGGCGGATTGCGGTCGCTCTCCCACGCGTACGCGACGCCGGAAGCACCCGACCCTACTCGTTCGCCAGACATGCGGAACGAGAGGTCGACCGGCCCGGGATCTCCCGGCGCGCCGGTGGCAGGACGAACCAGAACGCGCAGCGGGAACGGCGTGCCGGCAAGCGTTCGGTCGACCTGTTTGTGCGGCGGCGCCGGAAGAATCTCGAGCGCGAGGCGTGCCGGCCGCAATACCGCGACGGTGCCTGTCGCGGCAGTCGACGTCAGTCCGTAGCGGCCGGGATTCGGCGCCAGAACCCACAGGAGTGAATAGCTGCCGCCGGCAACGCTGGCGCTTTGCACGCCGTCGGGCGCGTGCAACGTGCCGCCCTGCGGCGGCGAAAGGTCGAGGCTCGGCGGCGTTTGCGCCTGCGGCGACAGCACGGCCACGCTCACCCATTCCGGCTTGATGCTGGCTTCGAGGTCGAGCGTCGACGTGCCGGGAAGGCTTCGAGCCGAGTCGGGCGAGAACCCGAAGCTGCGCGCGAAGATCTGCAGCATGTACGAGAGCAGTTGCGTTCCGTTCGGATCGACGAAGACCTCGCCGAGCGATGCGCCGCGCGGCGACTGGACCACGCTCGCGAAGAAGGCGCGATGCTGCGCCGCCACCGCTCCGAAGGCGAGCACGTACAGTCGGATGCCGTGCTGTTCGAGACGAGGAGCGAGCTCGTTGCGGATGCGCTGCAGCTCCGCATCGCGCGTCGCGCTCTCCGGTACGCCGTCCGTCACCAACACGATCGCCCGGACGTCGTGCATGCCGCGGCTCTCGCGCTGCAGGTCGTCGATGGCCGCGGCGACGCCCGGATAGAAGTACGTCATATTCGCGTCGTAGGGCAGCGCCTGCACGGCCCGCGTGAAATCCGAGCGCTGTCCTTTCTGCGCACGAACGCGCGTCTGCCGGCTGACGGGCGGCGCGGCCGCCGCATTCGGCCAGCGCCAGTCGAGATCGAACGGAATGACTTCGAAGCTGTCGCCGGTGGTGGTGTTCGGCCGGGCAAGGTCGTGAAGCAGGATCGTCGAGAGGATGGCCAGGCGCCCCGGATCATTCGTCCGCATCGACTTCGACAGGTCGAGCACGACGCGGATGTCGCGCGCCGCATACGCGGATGGCGCGAAGAACGCTACGGCGAACAGCGCGGCGGCCACGGCGCGACTCATGTGCGGCCCCTCGTCGCGATCCGAAAGTACGGGCCTCGCTTGCCGACGCGATAAACGTCACCCGCGCGTGCATGCCGCCCCTGCGCGGGCACGCCTTCCCAATCGGTATCGAGCGTCTCGCGATAGAGCGACAGCCCACGGCCCGGATGCACATGCGTGCCGGCGCGCTCGGCCTGCAGCGAAGCGACCGCACCCTGTGGATTGCCGGACAGACGGAAATCGGGATGGAGGAAGGCGCGGGCGTTGCGGTAGAAGCCGATGCCGACACCTTTCCACTGCCGCACCGGCTGCGGCGTTTGCTCGTCGAGATCACCGCGCTCGGGCACGAACGCCACCGCCAGTCCGCCCTGGAATCGCTGCGGCAGAACGAAGCCGCCGATGATGAAGAGCAGCAGCAGCACGCCGACAATCGTGAGGATCAGCCATCCCCAGCGTTGCCAGAACGAGAGCCCCTGCACCTGCCAGCGCAGGCGCATTGGAAGGACGTGCTCTTTCGCCGCGCTGCCTGCCGCACGCAACTCGAGCCACGGCTCGCCGGCGGCCGACGATGAAGGGGCGAGGCGCGTCGTCGCCAGGCAGACTTCGAATCGCTCGCCCGCGTTGGCGACGACTGCTGCGCCGCCGGCGGCGAGCGTTCCTCGGGGCAGGCGAACCGTCAGCGTATGGCCGGCCGGCGCCCGCCGCAGTTGGTGCAACTCAAACGGCACTGCACCGTCGTGTTGGGCTGTGAATACGAGCGGTCGGCAGGTCTGCGATTCCGCGCTGACGGTGCCGAGGTCCACGTCGAGCGGCGGACCGGTGTAGCGGAAGCTGCCGCTGACGTCTACGAAGGCGTCGACGGTGCGATCCAGGAGTGGGCTGCGGACACGAAGCCGGACCGGAATTCGCCCCGACCCGCGGAACGCCGTCTCGGCGCTGAAGCGGCCGTCGCGCGCGGCGGCGTCCGGACGCGCGCCGCCGTCGGACAACGTGACGTTCTGCCCCTGCACCTCGGCGGTGAAGGCGAGATCGCGCAGCAGTTCCGGATCCGTGATGATGTGCCCTTTGCCGGCGCTGAGACCCCCGACGAGGCGCAGCGGCGTTCCGGAAAGCGCGCGCTTCGGCTCGAGCAGTACGGGCTCCAGCGCGGAGCGCTGCACGACCGCATACGCGACGCCCGCCCCGCCGCCCGTCGCGTGCACCGTCCACGATCCCGCGGGAGGGCGCTCGAGATGCGCGACTTTGTATGCGCCCGCGCCCGACCAGCGGTCGGCGGCATAACTTGCGGGCACTGTCTGCTGCCGTGGGCCGGCGATCGTGACGTCGCCGAGGGAGTCGTCTCCGTAGACGACGATCCATGCCTCGTCGACGTGCGGCTTCATCTCGAACGACGGCTGAACGGAGACGAGATTGTCGATCTCGTACGGCGCCTGCACGATGCGCCGGAATGCTCCCGCAAACGCTTTCATGATCTCGGCGGGCGACGACACGCGGCGCGGTGTCAGCCCGGCGGCCGATGCCAACTGAGTGTCCCCCTGGCCGAAGACGATCGCCTCCACCGTTACGCCACCGGCCTGCAACTCTTCGATGGCGAGGCGGACGACGTCCGGACCTTCGGAGCGTCCATCGGACAGCCAGATCGCGGTGCGCGGCTGGTCGGTGCCGCGAGTGGTGTCCTTCCGATGCTCGGCGAAAATCCCCTGCGCGGCGCGGAACGCCAGATGAAACATGCTGTTGTTGACGCGCTGCTCGAGATGGCCTTCCAGCGCTTGTTTGTAGCCGACGTCGCCGCGCGACGGCCGGACGAGCGCGCCGAGTTTCTTGTTGCGTGCGTCCGCTTCCCAGTCCGACACCGCTTCGACGGAGTAGCAGACGCGCGACGAGTCTTCCTGACACGGGACCGACGCGCCGGTCGGCCGGCTGGGAATCAGCTCCTTGTCGTCGTCGATGTCGAGCAGACGGACGACCGCGAGATCGCCGGGGACGATGTCCGCCAGCAGCTTCGTCACGAGGAGAGACGTGCGCGTCGGATCCATCCCCTCCTGGCGCATGCTTGTCGAGGTGTCGACGATGACGACGGCGTCGGCGACCGCTCGAGTGCGGTCCTGCGCCATACCGGGCGCAATCAGGAGGATCGCTGTCAGGGCAACGATCGCGATTCGCTGGAACGTCCGCGTCATCGTCAGGTCCCGGCGATCGACTTCTCGTGCTGATCCGTGTGCGGCCTTCCTATGGCGAGAAGGACGTTGAAGGCGACGACGAGCAGAAACAGCTGCGCGATGTGTGCGGCAGCGGCCACGAATTGCACGAAGCCGCTGGCCGGCGCCAGGTCATTCGGCGTGGCCACGGTGGCCATGAAGTAGAGGTAGTCGAGGAGTTGCAGCGGAGGATCGGCATTGCGACGCGCGAGCACCTCGAGCTGCAGCTCCGTCAGGTGATCCGGAATGCGCGTGAGCTGCAACTCCGTGGTCAACGCGCGGTGAAGGCCTGCTTCCTCGAGCCGGTCGGCGTTCCAGGAGTCCGCGCCGGCGAGATACATGTTGCCGGTGCCGGAGGGCATGATCTGCCACTCCAGATTCAGCGGCGGCCGGTGCGGATTCTTCTCCTGCACCTTCGGCAGAAATGTCTCGATGAGTGCCTGCACCTGTTCGGCGCGCGCCCGCGACATCTCGTAATTCGACGAGAAGCCGGAGTTTTCGCGGCTGTCGGTGGCGTGGGCGACGACCGCCACGCGGTAACGACGGAATGGTGCGTCCGTGTGGATCTTCGCGAGCTCGGCCTGCAGCGCGTGCAGTTCGTGAATGTTCCAGGCGGTCTCCCGAAACTCGCTGTCGCAGTTCTTGCCGGCGAGGATTTCGGAAGCGACGAGCTGCTTCACGCGCCGGTCGTTCGGAGTTCCCTGGGCATAGAACTCGTCTTTGAACTTATGACCGTTCGCCTCGGCGGTGCAGCGGAGATTCGTCGAGCCGAGAGGAAAAGCGAAGGTGCGAACGGTGGGCGCGGACGCCTTGCTTTCGGCTGTATCCGGTTTGACGGCAGCGACGAGGTCCTGACGGCGGGTCTGCCGTTCGAAGCTCATCCCGTTGTTGGCGCGATCGTGAAACGCCACCGACAAGCCGAGCAGGATCTGCAGATTGAGATAGGCGACGAGGAGTCCGCAGATGCCGAGAAAGCGATGCTGCTGCAACTGCCCGACGATGCCCTTGCGCGCCGTCGCAGCCTCGGGAGACACCTCGGGGTCGTCGTGAGAATCCATCATCCACGACGTCAGGCGATAGACGAGAAGCAGGAGGGCGAGGCCGGTCAATAACGAGGCCGCCGACAGCACGCGAAGAGCAACACCCGCCGCGTCGAAGTAAACGTACGCAGCGACGAAGGCGTTTTTCGCCACGTCGAAAAGGGCGGTCACTCGCGTGAGCGTCTCCGGCTGCTGCCGGATCCGCAGGAGTCGGCCGGCGCCGATCACGATGAGGATCGAAGGCAGCGCCAGGAGGAGGGCCGCGAGACCGCCGTGAAACTCGGAGGTGCGCGTGAGATACCAGAACGGGCCGATCGCGATGGATCCGAGCGCCGCAACCAGCATCGTCAAAGCCGACTTGTTGTGCTCCATGACCGCGACCGGGGTCGACGCTGTGCTTTCCGACATGAACGCTCCTCTCTCCGCAGAGAGACACCGTTCTTCGAAAGAGGTTGAGCGGTCACCGTCGCGCGCGACGCGCAAATACGATCGCGATCGTCAGGACGGCGATCGCCAGGGCGATCCACTCGAGCAGCGCGTTTCGCTGGAAACGGGTCTCCGCGGGGATGAAGCGCACGTTGTACGCAGGCCTCAGCCGGGCGCGGTCCACGAGCAGTTGCAGGCGGTAGTCGCCGCCGCGATCGGCACCGCGCAGCCGCGCGCGGAACATGCCGCGGCCGGCGTCGCGGAGATCGAGGTCGGCGTTGGACGGTCGGCCATCGCGCCACAGCCGCGCGCGAAACAGACCGGCGTGCGGGCCGATTGCGATCGTGCGCAGATCGACGATGCACGCGGCGGCGTCGACGCACGACACGTTCGCATGGATCGGCAACCATGCGAACGTTCCCGACAACTCGACGCGGCAGTCGACGCGTGCGGCCGGTGCGACCGAGAAGCCGGACCAGCGGTCATCGAAGATGTCGAGCCGTCGGCCCGCTGCGTCGACCGTCCTTACCTTCACTTCTGCCCAGTAACGACCTCCGACCGTGCATTCCACTTCTTCGACGCTGCGAAACGCGCCGGGCCCGAGATCAGTGGCTGCCTTCATCGTCATCTGCGTACGCGCGCCTTCGGGATCGGCGATCACGACGTCCAGCGAAAGCGGGTACTCGGCCGTGGGCCGGAGCGGCCGTCCGTTACCGTCGAGCAGCCGGTACACGAGCTGAACGCGGTCGTGTTGCCGCAGCTTTTCTGTCGCTTCGGGGTGTACGAGCACGCCGCGCAGGAAGAACTGCTGCGACACGATGCGCACGCGCGCGCCGTGATGCGAGTTGCGGATGATCCATCGTCCCGGCTGCGGCCGTGGCACGACGAACGTCGTGAGAGCAGTGCCGACGCGAATGGCCTCGACGTCGTTCGCTCCGCCGCGAACCGGCGTCCGGCTCGAGGGGGGAAAGAGCTTTACCTCCGCGCCTGACGCGCCGTTGAAGACGTCGAACACGATGACATCCACATACGGCGGCACGATCAGGTGTCCGGCCTCCGCAGGAAGAGGTGTGCTGCCGAGGAGCAGGAGCGTGAGCGCAAGGACCGGTCTCACATCGCAGAAGACACGGGCGGGACCCACGGGGTCGTCAGACGATGCTCCCGCCAGCGTCTAGCGAGCCGTCCAGCGGCCTTGCGGATCGCCGTGAAGCGTGAATGCCGCCCAGTACTTCGGATGTCTGAGGCGTTCGCGGATCGCGAGCTGGGCGTGACGCAACGCTTCGGCGGCGGACGCGCCCGCGGAGAGGCGGCGGTAGAACTCATCCATCAGAGTCGCCGCCGCGCTGTCATCGATGTTCCAGAGCGTCGAGAGCACGCCCGGCGTGCCGGCGTAAAGCAGCGCGCGGGTCAGCCCGACGACTTCATCACCGCCGGTGCGCTCTCCGGCGGCCGTGCGGCAGCCGGAGAGGACGACCAGATTCACGCCCCCGAGATCGACCGACGACAGGATCTCGTCGACCGTCAGGCTGCCGTCATGCGACTCTCCCGCCGCGAGCGCGACGCGGCTGAAGAGGGGATTGTTCGCGTCGTAGAGCCCGTGCGCGGCGAGGTGCACGAGATCGAACTTTCCGCCGAGGCCGTACAGCAAAGCCTCGCGCGCCTCTTCGCGGAGGTAAGGCTTGGTGCCGAGCCTCCGCGCAACGGTCGCTGCTTCCTGCTCCGCGCCGGGTAACGCGTTCAATCCCGCCAAAGGAGTAACCGGATCGCCGAGAACCAGCGCCTTTCCATCCACGGGCGTTTCCTTCGCCCGCAGGAAACGTAACGTGCTCGCGCTCGGCGCGTACGTGAGGACGTAGTCGTCGATGAGATCGCGTCCTCTCGTTTTGTCGTGCAGTGCGGCGAACGGGACGTAGTGCAGCGGTCCATGCGGCACGAGGATCAACCTCTGCGTACGGATCGTCTTCGCGATTGGCGCCAAGAGTTTGTCGAACGCTTCCGCTGCGTTCGCAGCGTCCCCGCAGGCATTCGGCAGCGCAACGCCGCGTGCCGATTCGCGAGGCGCGAATTGACCGGCCCAGCAGACGATGCGGCGCATGCCGGCAGCGTCGACAGGCAGCTTCGCGTGATGGCTGCTGCTCCCGTCGACGACCCACACGTGCACCGCGTGTGTCGTGACGAAATAGCTGACCAGCGTCGAGTCCGCGGGGATCTCCTTGCGGATGGCGTCGAGCTCCAGCGGCTCGACGTCCGTGAGGGCGGCATATTCGGGGCTGGTGGCTTTGACGCGCGCCAGCAGCGTTCGATAGCGATCGCGTTCGAGTTTCAGGTCGTCGGCGATCCGTTGCGCATCCGTCGGCGGGACGTCTTTCATCTGCCGCTCGCGCTCGATGATGTGCGTGCGCAGAATCTCCGCCTCTCGCACGAGCGCCGGATTCGCACCCTGCACCGCGTTGAAGCGGTGGTTGCCGACCAGTTGCAGAAAGGCGCGCGCGCGGGCTCGTTCCGCGTGTACGAACGCCTCGTCCGCGCGTCCTTCCTGGACGAGCATGTCGACGATGATCTCGAAGTACACCCGCCGTCCGCTGCCGAGATAGCTGCTGAGCAGTTCCTCCACTTTCACGTCGAGCGCGGATACGTCGAGCGCTTTGATGGCCTCTTTCCAGAAGCGGATCGTTTCTCCGCGATCGCCCTCGAGCCAGTGCGTGGCGCCGATCAGAGCGAGCATGCCGGCACGGAGGTCGCCCGGCGGATCGTGCTTCAGCGCTTCGGCGAACGAGCGTCGCGCCGCCGCGAAATTACGCCCTTCCATCTGCATCCGCCCCTGGAGGAACGACGGTGTCCATCGCATGACCTGAGGCAGACCGGCAGACATTTTCGGCAGCCGGGCCATCGGTTGTCCGGTGCCGGTGCGCAGAGCTTCGCGCAACATCGCGAGCATGTCGTCGTGAAGCAGCAGCGTCTTTGTTTCCGGGAGGTCCCGCCACGCATTGAGCGCCGCTTCCGCATCCGCCCGTTTGCCGCTGCCGCGCGTCAGCGAGTCGAACGCGTCGAGGAGATCGATCGTCGCTTCCGCCAGCTTGTACTTGCTCTTCTTCGCGAGCGCGCGCGCATTCTTGATCGCGTGGCGATCCTTCACGTCCAGCAGATTGTGGACTTCTGCGAGGATCATCCACGCCCCCGCTTCGAGGAGCGGCTCGTCGACGCTTTGGTAGAAGGCGATCGCCTGCTCGAGGTGCTTCACGGCACTGCCGTATCTCCCTTTGAACATGTGCAGCGTTCCGATGGAGGTTTGAAGGGAGGCCTGCCGCCTGGCATCGCCGATTGCCGCCGCCATCTTCACTGCAGCGTCGAACTGCGCCAGTGCCGCCTCGGAATCACCGCCCTTCTGCAGCAGATCGGCGCGATCCGCGATGACGTCGATCACGCGCTTCGTCTCGCCGGTGGCCTGCGCGAGAGCGAGCGCGCGGTCGTTCCACGCCAGCGCGTCGTCGATGCGGCCGCGGAACAGCTCCACTTCCGCGAGCTTCGCCAGAACGGTCAGCTCGATCAGCGGCCCGCCGCGAACCAGGGTCTGAATCACTTTGGCTCCGTCGAGCGACTGCACGTACAGCTCGCGCGCTTCGTCGAGGCGCCACTGCAGGAGTCGCAGCTCGCCGAGATGCCGCGAAATGCTGGAGTCGAGCAGGCCGCCGAACATCCGCGACGTCGTCGCCGCGTGATTCAACAACTCCTCCGCTTTCGCGAGATCGCCGCCGGAATCGATCAGGAGATGTGCGTGGGAGTAGTTCGCGATCGCGCCCGCCAGCCGCAGAAACAGGGGGCGGGCGATCCGCAGATATTCGGCGGGGTAGTTTCCCATCGGCGCTCCGAAGACGGCGGCCATGACCTTCAGCGTTTCGACGGAAAAGGGGGCGGCTGGATCGGTGGCGCGCGCGAGGACGATCTGCGCCCGCTCGTGAACCGCAAGCGCGTCCTCGAGGTGTCCATCGCGCCGCTCGACCTCTCCGAGCAGCCACAGACTCAGCCAGACGCCGAGGTGATCCTCGAGCGCGTCGTATTTCGTTTCGGCATCCCGCAGGTGTTGCCGGACGTTCATCGTGTCGCTGGTCGAGACGTAGCTCAGCGCGAGAAGCAGCATCACCGCGGCCTCCCCGGTTGCGTCGTCCTGCGCGAAATAGCCGCCGCGCAACGCCAGGATCTGCGTACGCGCTTCCGCAGCATGTCCGTCGATCATCAGCCGTCCGATCGTCGTCAGCGGGTCGGTCTGTGCAAGCGCTGCCGGAGCAGCAAGCGTGAAGAGGAGCCAGCAGAATGCGGTGCGGACGCGGTTCACGGCGTGCTCTTCTTCGGCTCCACGGAGCGGAACGTGACTTTCTCGATCGTCCAGTTCGGTGGCGTGCGAATGTCGCGCGTGTCGGGGTCTCCGCGCGCGCCTGACAACTTCCGCGCAAGCAGCCGCTCGAGTGGCGACAACGGCGGATCGTCCGGGCCTCTGCCCCCCTTTTCCCCGCGCACGCCGGCCCACTCGAGGCTGGAGAGCGCGAGCAGAGGCTCGTCGGTGGAAAGGAGGAAGTACGTGTCCGGGCCGTGAGGTTCCGTGACGATGAACGGATCCTGATCGAGCTCGATCTCCGCCGGCGGATTCGCAATCGGTTTCCCCGCTTCGGCCGTCACCGGCAGCCGGTTCTCGACGCCTCCTCGCGTCGAGCGCGGAAACAACAGCACGCTCTCTCCCGCGCTGTCGATGACGAATGCGTAGATGTAGCGCGTGAAGACGCCGTCGCGAGGTGCGGGCTTCGCGCGAAGGACCAGATGATGGGTCTGCTCGCCGAGAAGGATGCCGTCTTCGACGATGACGCCGTCGTCGGTCCTGCGGATTGCGAGTGAGTAGTACGCCGCCGCCTGAGCGGGCGACTCCAGGTCATGCCATGCATGCACGCGCTCGAGGCGCTCCAGCACCTCGCGCAATGAAAGCGCTGACGCCTTCGAATGCCACGCGGTCCGCAGCGGCAGAGGCGACTTGCCTGCGTCATCGAGCGAAACGCCGGGACGCATGTACGCGTACTCGACGCCCTTGCCCCCGATGCGCCCCGCGAGGACGTAGTCAGCGTTTTCCGGTCCATCAGTCAGCTCCACTCCCTCCACGCCCCGAATGGCATCGGCGAGGTCGCCGGGCGCCGGAAGCTGAACGAAGAGAGATGCGCCGTCGGGAACTCCGTCGAGTGGCGTGGTAGTGCGCGTGATGAAGGTAGGGCCGGCGAGCTCCCAGCCATCGCGCCACCGGACGAAATACTCGGGCTTGGCCTCGATCGGATCGTCGATCCATCGAATGCCGCGCGCGAGTGCCGTCTCTCGCAGACGACGCGCGAAGCGGAGCACACCATCGCCGGCTCGCGGAATCCAGACGCGCAGCGGTGTGCCCGGCGGCGGCGCCCAGTTGACGATCTCGAGCAGCTCGCCCGCGGGAAGCGTTGCGCGCGAAGCCGGACCGATTCGCTGCGCCTCCGCCCGTGAGATCCCGCGCAATTTCGTAATCCGGAGACGTACGTCCGGAGACTCGGCGAAGCGAAGCTCGCTTCCCACCGTAATGCCGCTCATCCATCCGCCCTGAACGACGTAAGTGCCGTTCGCTTCGATTCGCTCGATCGCAATCGCCGGCTGCCGGCTGCGGCGATGGATCGCGTTTCCGAGAAAGGGGCGGGAGCGGACCGCTGGCAAGCCTGCAAGAACGGGATCCTGCGCGGGATGCGTCGCGTGCAGGAGCGCTCGCGTGCGTGCGAATACGTCGTCCAGCGGCTCGTCGCGATGGTCGCGCAGCGCGCGCACGAGTGCCCAGGTGAACGCGCCGCGAAAGACGTCGTCCTTCATCTCGAACGCGGGATCGAAGTCCTGTGCGGCTGCGAGAATTACCGCGCCTCGATCCTCCGGCTCCGGTCCGATGGAGGCGTCCCTCACATCGCGAAGATCGGGCTTCACATTCCGCACGCCATCCTGCCCGCGTGCGCCCGAGCCGCTGTGGCAGGAATCGAGAATGACGGTCAGCCGCGCACCGCGATCGACGATCCGATTGAACCAGTCGCGCAGCTCTTTGTCGCGGATGTCGGCAGCGCCGCGGCGCGAGTCGGCGGGGACGAGCGACTCGTCCAGCCCGTCCTCTTCGACCGAGCGTGAGTTGCGCACCTGCGAGCCGTGGCCGGAGTAGTAGAAGAGAACGACGTCGTCTTTCTCCGTCGCGGCGATCAGACGCGCGATCGCGGCGACGATCTGACGCCGTGTTGCCTGCTGATCCTTCAGCGTGACGACGTCGGGCGGCTTGAAGTCATACGACGACTCGAGGAGCTCGCGCATCACGTCGACGTCGTTCAAGGCGCCGTCGAGATTCGCCCAGTCGCGTCCGCCCGCCGGACGCCCGTCGTCTTTCAGGCGGGAAGCGGTGTAATCGTTGATCCCGATCAGCAACGCACGACTGCGCGCACCTTCGGCGGAGAACGTGATGGCGAATGCGGCGAGAACGGCCGTCGTGGCGATGATTCGGCTGCGCATGATGCGCGTATCGACACGGGCCGAAGCCGGATGGTTGGGCAGAGAAGGGCGAAGGAGCGACGGTCCGGGCGCGCGGACCGTCGCTCAGGCGTTCAATCAGTCCTTGATGATCGGGCAGATGGCGAGGTCGTACGGTCCCTTTCCCTTCGGGCTCAGGCCGAGTTGCTCCAGCAGATCGGACCACATCGCCTCTCGCGGGTGGACCGCCGTCCAGTCGATTTGCGGGTCGGCTGCGGAAGGGGAGAGCGCCTGGTGCGGCACGAGGCGTTCCGTGTATGCAGGCGGCTGCTTCACGAGATTGTAAAAAGCCTGAAAGTGCTGGCCAGGCGCCGGCGAGGGCGGAACGGCAGCGGGGTCCGGCGTCACGTACGGCGGAAGGTTCAGCACCGCGATCTCCACCACACCGTTCTGCGGACGGAGCTTCATCGTGCGGAGGTTCGTGCTGTCGTTGAAGTTCTTGTCCACGAGCGTCACTGCGTCTCCGGGAACTCGGATTTCAGCGGCTACCCAGTTCGCCATCGCCTGTGCGTACGGCGCCTCGGGCGCGCTGCCGGAAGGCCGCCGGAAATGGATCGGCTGGACTTTTCCGTCGATCTTCACGAGCGAATACGTGAAGAGCTTTCCGCTCTTCAGTTTGAGGCGCGCCGCAACGACGCAGCCTGAGGGAGCCTCGGCCAGCGACAGGGCGGTCTTGAAGCCGTTCGTGGCGGGCGCGAGGTCGCTCATGTCCGCAACCCAACTGAAGTCTTCGCGCTGAGCGGCCGTCGTCGGTACGAGGCTGAGGACTCCGTTCGCGTCCCGCGTGCGTACGCCCGTCGTGATGTTGAGCGGTCCCGAAGGTCCGACCAGCGTGAGATCGGAGCTCGAGAGCTCCCAGGCACCGCCGCCCATGATCGACTGATTCAGCGCCGTTTCCGCCTGTGTGGCCGTCTTGTTCGCGAACAGGAACTGCGCAATGCCGGGCTGCGCGGACGTCGTGCATGTCCCTTCACAACTTGCCGCACGTGCGAGAAGCATCGGTCGATGGTGCGGCAGCGGGTCTCCATTGGCGAGCGTGTGCTCATGAGCGTTGACCAGGATCACGGAGACTTCCGTGCCGTCGCTGTTCGGCACGAATGCAATGAGGCCACTGAAGAAAATACGTAGGATGAATTCCGTCATGACTGCTACCTCCTTCTCTCTTGTGGTGGTGGAGCGGGGAAGGGCGAGGATGCATGACCGATCATCTGGAACGCTCCCCACGTACGGGGGCTGTTCCGCGATACATCCACGTCGTTGCGCATCGCGAGCTGCGCGAGACGGAGGGCGTCGGGGGCATCGATGCCTGTGCTGTAGTAGCGGTGAAAACGTACGAGTAGTTCTTCAGTCTCCGCATGCGCGCTGACGTTCCACAGCGCGCCAATGACTCCCGGAACGCCGGCCACGACGAGCGGCCGGACCAGCGGGGCGAGACCTTCGGGGCCGACGGCCGTTCCTCCCGCGCTGCTGCACGCCGCGAGCACCGCCAGGCGCGTCCGCTGGAGCTGTAACTCGCGCAGCAGCCGTTCGGCGTCCAGCGCGCCGCCGTCCTCGCCCGCGGGAGCGAGGAGAAAGTACGACCGGGATGGCGCGTCGGGGTTGGCAACGCCATGCGCGGCGAGATGAATGACGCTGCCGCGGATCGCGGAATCGAAAAATCGCGGAATGGTGGCGTTCTCCCGGACCAGCGGCTCGAGCCGAACGAGCGGCGCATAGACCTGTGCGATCCGGTCGATCCGAAGGCCGGGCACGGACCGCTGCAGACCACGCGCGATGCCTTGTCCGGTGAACGCCGGGTCGCCCACGAGCAGAACAGACTCCGGCCGGTGGCGCGCCAGCTCGCGGTCGTGGTCGAGCGAAAACGCGTACAGCGTGGCGCTCGCGGCGACGGCGACGCGATAGCGGTCGAGGATGTATTCGTTGTGCGTCCCCAGTGCCGCGAACGGCAGACCGTGCATGGCGCGGTCGGGGACGATGATCAACCGCGCCGGTGCCTCGGCGCGATACATCCGGCCGACGTGGGCGAGAGGCTTCGCGAACAGCGCTGCATACGGCGCGGAGAGCGCCTCTCTGAATTTTTCGTCACTGCGGCTGTCGGCGTACTTTTGAAGATTCGCCGTCCACGCCGCGATCTGGTGGTTTCGGACGTTGAGCGTGAGCCACTGGGACGTTCCGTGGCCGACAATCCAGACATAAGTGCGGTCGTCGAGCACCGAAAACTGCAGCAGGTACGTTCCCTCGGGAACGACGCTTTCCACTTCATTGAGATGAAACGGCTTCCGCGCCTGCAGCCACCGTGTGAACGCGTTCGGCAGGTCGGCTCGCTGATAGGCGAGGTGCAGCGGCTCGTAAACGCGTGCTTCCTCTGCGCGATTGAATGCCGCCACTGTGTCGCCCGACTCAGCGAGGAGCTGTACGAGTCGCCGATACGGTTCCTGCGGTCGCGAAAAGTATGCGGACCACAATCGGATGTCGAGGGCGACGAAGGGCGAAGGCGTGCTCTTGCGGAGCTCGTCCGCTTCGGCGTGCAAGGCTTTCAACGCATCCTGCAGGTCGAGCAGCTCCGCTGCGCGATTACGATCCTTCTGGTGCAGCTCGGCGCGCTGGACGAGCAGCGACGCGAGAAGCGTCCGGTAATGCGTCTGTTCGGCCTCGTCGATGGCTCGCGTGAGCCAGGCGATCGCCGCGGCGCGGTCCGTCTCCCGAACCGTGTGAGCCTTCGCCTCCGCTAACCGAGCATGGAATCCCCTCGCAATGATGCTGTCCGCCTCGCCTGCGAAGGCGCCGATCAGACGCTGCGCCTCCAGAAGATCCGCGCGGGCTCCGTCGCGGTCGCCCGCGAACGCACGGATGCTGGCTCGCGAGCGAAAGGCGATGCCGAGCTGCCGCCGCAGGTTGGGAACGAAGCGTTCGTTCGTGTTCGGCAGCTCGTCCTCGAACAGCCGCACCGCCGCGTTCTGATAGCGGAGACCGACCGCGGCTTCGCCAATGGCGACCGCGGACCGCGCTGATTCGCCGAGGAGAAGATGTCGCGTCATGTAGTCAGCAGAGGGATGAAGACGCGTGCGGACGATCTCCCGCCACGCTTCCTCGATGTCGCCGATCTCGAGAAAGAGTCCGATTTTTCGGGAGTGAACATTTCCGAGGTTTTCGACGTCCTCTGTTCGCGTATAGATCGCCAGTGCGGCGTCGTATTCGGTCAGCGCCTGCAGGTGACTGCCTTTGACGACGAAGTAATAGGCGCGTGAGCTGCGAATCCGTGCGAGGAAGTGTTCATAAGACGCACGGCGCGCCGCGCGCTCGATCGTTGCGAGTGAATCGAGCGCCGCTTCGAACTGACGGTTCTGCGTGAGCGTCGTGATCTTTCCCAGCGCGGCGCCCATCCACAGTGGGCTGCCGGCGGTGAGAAACGCATGTTCGGCCCGCACGTACTGTGCGTGCGGCTTCTCTTCGCCGAGGTCGCGCTGCTTGTTGCGCGCGTTGGCGAGCTCGCGATGCCCCTGACGGAGTGCCGCGAGAGTTTTCTGGTCGCGCGCGGTGCGAATTCTCGCCACCGCGTCGCGAAGATAGCGGTCGTTGTTGAGCTCTGCCAGCACAGATGCGATCGCCTCAGCGAGCGCGAGCCGCTCCTCCGCTTTGTGTGTGTCGCCGTTCTGTGCGGCCAGTGCCCAGTCGCGCAGCACGACTTCTTCGAGATAGTTCTGTGCCGACGAGCGGAACGGAGCGATGAGCGCGACGAGCGCCTGCGGCTCGCGCATTGCCAGTGCGTCGGGAAGTTGCTGGACGTTGATTTTCCACTGTGCGGCGCGCTCGCGCCCGCGCCTGGCGCTGAGCTGCGTGGCGTGCTCCCGAGCCTCTGTGCTCCATCCACCATCGGCGGTTTGGCTCACGGCCGTCCAGCGCTCGATGGCGGCATCGACAAAACCGAGGCCCTCCTCGGCGAGAGCGGCATTGAAGCGCGCCTGCAATAGGGCCGGATCTCGCTTCAGCGCCTCCTCGGCACGGGCAAACGCATGGACATAATCGGATGGGCGATCGTGACGCCGGGCCCGCACCATGTGCGCGGCGGACAGATCGCTCAGAAGCGCGGCTGACGGCATTTCCTTCGCCAGCACGGCCAGCTTCTCGATTGCCGCATCCGTACAGGCCGGCGCGTAGGAAAGTGCCTCGACGGCATCAGTGTGCGTTCGCATCGTCACGTCACAGCTACCAGGCTCTAAGGACACGAATCGCCTTGGAGTGTTGGTGCCGGGACACTGCACTTGTGCCAGCGTGGCTCCCTCGACGGCGATCGACTCGCACCGTTGCCACCCGTCGAACCCCGTCAGACGGGGCTCGACCGCGCGCGTCTGGATCGAGCGTTGAAGCGACCTTGTAGGCGTCCGGTCGTTGATCGGCTTTTCCGGGCCGCATCCGAACGAAATGATGACCGTGAGGACGAGAATCCCCCGCCACGGAGCCGAGACAAAGTTCCGCAATGACTTCTCCCGAAAGCCCGAGATGTTTACCGAATGAATGATTTAGGCGATGATATAGGAAAGTCTGTATGGCCGACGACGACCCGCGATTCACCGCGCTCTACAAGTACTATCCGGGCGTTCTCGCGCTCTTACGGCGTCTCGGCTTTCCTCCCGACGAGTCTCAGGATCTCGCCCAGGAGATCTATCTTCGTGTCCATAGAAGCATGAAGGACTACCGCGGTGAGGCGCATTGGGCGTACCTCGAACAAACGGTGCGGCGTGTCGCGTTCAACTGGATTCGCGATAAACACGCCGCAAAACGGCATGCGGAGACCGTCTCCACCGACGTGCTGCTCACGCTTCCTGACGAGCGGCTCCTGCCGGCCGACGAGAGCATCGATCGCGCGGCCACGGCAGAGAGTCTCTACGACGCAATCGCCGAACTTCCCTTGAACGACCGCACAATCCTGTTGTTGCAACTCGGCGGCGCTTCCTACGAAGACCTGAGGAAGACGCTCGGATTGTCGCTGTCGGCCGTGAAGTCGCGCCTCAATGTGGCGCGCGAGCGTTTGAAAGAGCTCATGAGCCGGGAACCGAGGCAGCGGGAGGAGTGATGAACACGAAATCCGGCTGGCAGACGGCCTACGACAAAATCCTGGACGAGGGACGCAAACGCATCCCGCCACCGACGGTGGAGCAGGTCGAAGCTCTCGGCGCAGGGCGGCTTTCCGAAGACGAGGCCGAAAAAGTCCGGGAGGCGCTCGCGTATTACCCCGAGTTGTTGCGCGTCATGACCGAACCGCTTCCTGACGATCCGGGGAGCGTCGTTACCGACGAAGAAATTGCGTCCGGTCTCGCAGCGCTGAAGCGGCGCATTGCACGCGAGCGATCGCCGCAGCCGTCGAGACGGCGACGCGTCGGCCGCGTCCTTGCGCGCGCGGCGGTCGTGGCCGTCGTCGTCGGCGGAGGCGCGGTCGCGTACAAGGTGATGAATCGCCACGAGGGAACGGCCGTCATTTTGTCCGCGGATGGGCAACTTTCCGCGGTGCGCGGCGGAGGGCAAACGCCGCACCAGCTCTCCACCGGCACGGACTACGTCCTGCGGCCGGCGTTCAGGCCCGATCGGCCACACGACTCTTATCGTCTGGAGCTCTTCGACATCTCCGGTGGTGCACCGCGATCGGTCGAGACGTGGAGCCGTGTCGAGCGTGCGCCGGACGGTTCGTTTCCAATCGAGATGTCGACGAAAGGCTATGCAGAAGGGCGTTATCAGCTCGTTTTGTATGGCGTCGACGAATCGGCCGTGCCGCTCGCAACCTACACAATCCGACTGATCGCACCCTGACGGTTGAAACGCTGAAGTCAGCTCGCCCAGTTGCCGACAGGATCGCCGGTGAGGCAAAACGCCGCCCAATATCGGGGGCTGGCGTACTCCGCGCCGTGCAATACGGTCACCTGGGCGATACGTAATGCATCGGCCGGAGACGCGCCGGCGAGCAGGCGGTCATAGAACATCTCGATGAGGGGCGGTGTTGCCTCGTCGCTGATGTTCCATAGCGTGGAGATTACGCCCGGGCTTCCGGCATAAAGGATGGCGCGCGTGAGGCTGATGATCTCGTCGCCGCCGCTGCGGCTTCCGACGCCCGACTGGCAGGCGGAGAGCACCACCAGGTTGACGCCGGTGAGGTCGATTTTCGATTGAATCTCATCGACACTGAGCTGCCCGTCCTGGCGGCTGTCTTTCGCGAGATGGATTGCGCTGAAGAGCGGGCTGACCGGGTCGTACGTGGCGTGAGCGGCGATGTGCAGCAGATCGACTTCGCGCACGGAATGGAGCAGTTTCTCGGTCGCGCTGGTGCCGAGATGCGCCTTTGTGCGGAACTTCTTCGCGACCTTCTGCGCCTCGATCCTCGCTCCGGGAAGCGGGGGATACGGCACCGCAACGGGATCGCCGAGGACGAGAGCGCGTCGCCGCACGGGCGACTCTTTGGCACACAGCAAGGGCAGCGTGCTGGCGCTCGGAACGTAAGAGATCGGGTAATCCTCCACGAGGTATGCCCCACGTTCGGAGTCGTACAGCGCGGCGAAGGGTACGTAATGCAGGTCGGCGTGCGGAACGATCATCAATCGTGGTTTTCGGATTTTCTCGCGCAGTGGCGCAATGAGCGCCGCATACGCTTCCTCCGCATGGACCGGATCGCCGCAGACGTCGTCTTCCGGTCGGCTGCTTCGCGATTTCGCAAGATCGAACGCCCAGCAGGTAATGCGCTCCATCTGGTGTTGGGGCACGGATAGCGGGATCCACTCGACTGACTCCGCGTCGACGATCCACGCGTGAGTCCCGAAGCTCGTCACGAAGTAGTTGATGAGCGTCGTATCGGCAGGAAGGTTCTTCTGAATCGCGGCGAGGGAGAGCGGCTGGAACGTCGTCATGGACGCGTACTCCGGGGCCGCCGCCTGCAAACGCGTCTGCAATGCGACGTAACGCTGGCGCACGTCGACGAAGGTTTCGTCCGCATGAGTCGTCTCATCCCACTCATCGATCTTCTTCCGCAGCGCCTCGGCCTCCATGGCCAGCGGAGAGCCGGTCGGCCGCTTCAGGCGGTGATTACCGAGGAGGCGGAGGAACGCGCGCGCTCGCGCGCGTTCCGTCGTGTCAAATGCCTGCCCGATTTTTCCCTCTCGCAGCAGCGTCTCGATCGAAATGTCGTAATAGGTTCGGTGATAGCTGCTGCCGAATGGAGCCCTCATTCCGGGGGAGCTGAGGTCGTCACCGATCGTGTCGAGCAGGTCCACTGACTCGGCGAAGGCGCGGCTGGCCTGTTCGACGTTTCCCTCTCTGAGGGCGCTCGCGCCGATCAACCCGAGCAGGCCACTCCGCACATCGCTGCTCGGACTGTTCTCGAGCGCGTCGCGCCACACGGTCTGCGCTCCCTCGGTGTCGCCCTGTTCGATCAGTTCCATGCCCTCGAACATCAACTCGTACGTCCGAAACATCGGCATGGAGAAATGAGCTCGAGGTTTTCCAGGCAACTTGCCGCTCTCGAGCACCTTCAAGGTCTGGCGGACGACCTGTTGCACGTCGTCGGCAATGTCGATGTTCACGGTCTCGGCATTGCGCATGAACTTGTCCATGCTGTTTCTCACGTCTTTCGTCGTGGCTTGCCCTTTCCTGAATCGCAGCCACGTCTCCGACAAAGCAATCATGTCGGGGCCGAGAGGGAAGTGAGTTTTGTTGACGAGCTTCCGCGCATTGACGAGCGCGTCTTCCGCGGCGGCGAGGTTGTCGGCGAGCAGATATGCGTGCGACAGGCTTCCCCACGTCGCCGCCTCCGACACGGGATCATTGAGCGATCGATAGAGCTGCACCGACCGCTCGAGATGTGATGCTGCCTTCCCGTAGTTGCCGCTCATGATGTGCAGGGTTCCGAGCGCCGAGTGAATCGACGCCTGTCGCGGGCCATTCTTCGCGCTGTCGGCGATCTTCATGGCCTGCTGCAACGTAGTCTCGGCCTCTGCGAAGCGCTCGGAGCGTGTGAGCAAGTGTCCTCGCGTAATCAACGTCACGCATTCCTGAAGCGGATTGCGAGCGGCGCGGACGACGTCCAGCGTTTTGTCGTTCCAGAGCAGCGCTTCCTTTGGATGGCCTGTGACCGCCTCGAGCCGCGCCAGCTTGTCGTAAATACCGAGCTTGATGAGCTGATCGCCCATCGGATTCATTGGAACCTGTAATGAGCCGCTCAGGGCCTTCTCATATTGCTTGCGCGCTTCGTCGTAGCGTTTCTGCCGGAAGCGCAGATCCCCGAAATGTGCGGCGATGGAAAAGTCGTACATCCCCTGGAAAAGTGCCGATCCCGCCACGGCGGCGTTCAGCTCC
>DASVRB010000251.1:0-4365 GCA_036388835.1 Thermoanaerobaculia bacterium
TCTCGGGCAACGTCAAGGTGTGGCACATCTTCGTGCTCTCGTTTCTGACGGGCAGCGCGCAGTCGTTCAGCGGCCCCGCCTACATCTCACTGCTGCCGCTGCTGGTGAAGCGCGAGGATCTCTCGAACGCGGTGGCGATGAACTCGATGCAGTTCAACCTCGCGCGCGTGATCGGGCCGATCTTCGCCGGCGCGGCGCTGCTGGCGTGGGGCGCCGCGGTCTGTTTCTTCGTCAACGGCTTGTCCTTCATCGCGGTGATCATCGCGATGCTGATGATCCGCTCGCCCGGTCCGCCGCCGTCGGATCAACGCCGCGGCGTGATGACGGAGATGAAGGACGGGTTCCGTTTCGTGACGAGCCGTCCGAAGCTGGTGATCCTGACGTTCCTCGCATTCGCCGGCACGTTCCTCGGCATGCCGATCGTGACGTTCCTGCCGGTCGTGGCGCGCTCGATCTTCAGCATGGATGCGAGCGGCTACGCCTGGATGATGACCACGTACGGCCTCGGCTCGGTGACCGGCGCGCTGCTCGTCGCCGCGACCGTGCATGCCGCGAACAAGGGGAGGGTCGCGCTCGCACTGCAGCTCGCGTTCGCGTTCCTCATGATCGGTTTCGCGTTCTCGCGATCGCTGCCGCTGTCGCTCGCGATCGCGTTTTTCGCCGGCGCCTGCATCGTCGGCGTGATCTCGCTCTACAGCTCGCTCGTGCAACTGACCTCGAGCGACGCCATGCGCGGCCGGGTCATGTCGATCTTCATGCTCGCGTTCCGCGGCGGCATGCCGCTCGGCAACCTGATCGCCGGCTACGTCGCGCAACGCTGGTCGATCAGCATCGCCCTCGGCGTGAACGGCGCGATCCTCGCGGCGGTGGCGCTCTTCTTCGTCGTCCGCGGTACGAAGCTCGACGAGTAGGTGAGAGGACAGGCAGGCCTGCCTGTCCTCCCCGTGTCAACGACTAAAAGAAGAACGGATTGCTGAATTCGGACGAGCTGTGAGCCCAGTCCGCTTCCGGCAGTCGATATGAGGTGATCGCGCTGAGAATCCGTCCGCGAAGATCGCCGCCGGTCGGCACCTCCCACTCGATCGTGCCGGTTCGCCCTTCCGTGTCGAGCTCGGGGTCGAGCCCCTCGTAGTGCTCTCCTTCGACAAAGCCGCGGGCATTCAGGCGGCTGTTCGAGTAGACATGAATGATGTGCCGGTTCGGTGTGGCGATGCTGAGCGTGATCGTTCCGCGGATCGTGGTGAGGCCGGTCGCCGGGTCGAAGCTCGCGCTTGTGATGACGGGCGCTGCAGGCGAGTTCGGGAGCTGTTGGAGCGTTTGAAAGTCGATGCCCCAGTCGACGCCGAGGACACCGTTGGAGTGAATCGAGTTGCCGTGGGCGGCGTTCATCGACGCGCCGGGAACGGCTGACACACCCCAATGCCCGTTGTACGCGATCGTGCTCGAATCGATGTATCCCTTGCCGCGCAGGACCGCCACACCCGAGGCGCCGTTGCCGAGCGGACGGCCATCCCGACCGGCGCCGATGTTCGACCATGTAATCCTGAATTCATCCGAATCCCAGGCCCAGATGCCGCTCCGGCCGTTGCCGCTCACGACTGAGTAGGTGAGCCGCATGCTGGCCAGCGATGACGTGAGGGCGATGCCGCGCCACGCGTTCGGCCGCGGCTGGAGTCCCGTGAGGTCCGTGCCGATGAAGAGGAAGGCGGCTTCGACATGATGTTTGGTCAGCGTCGGGTGGATGGTCAGCCCGTTATCAGGGAAACCGTTGATCGCGAAGTTGCTCAGCGACACGCGGCGAACGCCTTCGCTGCAGTGCGGGCGGATCTCCAGCCCTGAACCGGAGCTGACGTTTCTTCCGGAGATCTCGAGGTCGAGCTCGGTCGACGTCAAGACCATGCGGAAGATGTCGATCTTGCCGCATGCGGTGATCGCCGGGAGCGGCGTGAGCGGCGCGATCGTCGAGGGCCGCGGAAGGTTGAAGTCGATCTTGCAAACGGAGTCGCCGGCTGCGCACTCGACATTCACGCGCTCGATCGCCTCGCGCAGGCTGCCGGTGCCTGCGTCCGCGGTGGTCGTGACCGTGAAGGTGCGGGTGACGGCAGGGGAATCGGCGCGGGCGAACGCGGCCTCGCCCTTTGCCGATGCGAGCGCGTCAAACGCGGTAACGGATGTCAGCGACAGGACGAGAGAGGCGATCAGAATGTTTCGGCGCATATGGTGATAAAGCATAACTCCGGAGTTCAGGAGAGCGCGAGGCGCCGTCCGATTCAGCGGCTGGTTGACAGCGTCCAGGCGTGTGTTCGTCTCGCCGCGAGCCGCGTTCGTGTCTTTTTCGCACCATCGTCATCAGGCCGTTCTTCCAACGTTGCGCGGCCCTTCCGGACGCTCCACGAGTGCGGTATAGAATCCCGCCCCGCGCGGCCTGTGATGTGCAAGGTTCGCCCTACGAAAACATGGCTAAGGCAAGAAAAGAAAGCAGTTCCGCGGTCGCCGAACCGGCGACCGATTTCGCGTGCGCTCCCGAGTGGACCGACCTCCTCAAGCAGATGATTTTCATCCGCCGTTTCGAGGAGGCGACCGAGCGCGAGTTCCGCAAAGGCAAGATCGGTGGCTACCTGCACGTCTACATCGGGCAGGAAGCGATCGCCTCCGGCATCATCAGCGCGCTCGACAAGGAAGACATCATCTTCTGCGGCTATCGCGACCATGCTCAGGCGCTCGCACTCGGCTCCGATCCCGGCAAGGTGATGGCCGAGCTGTTCGGGAAAGGCACCGGCATTTCGAAAGGCAAAGGCGGCTCGATGCATCTGTTCGACACCGAGCATGGCCTGTACGGCGGCTACGGAATCGTCGGCGGACATCTGCCGCTCGCCGCCGGCGCCGCCTATTCGCTTCGCTACCAGGGCACCGACCGCATCGTGGTCTGCTACTTCGGCGACGGCGCAATGAACATCGGCGCGTTCCATGAAGCGATGAACATGGCCGGCCTCTGGGGCCATCAGGGCATGTGCCCGATCATTTTCATCATCGAGAACAACGGCTACGCGATGGGCACCTCGGTCGAACGGCACTCCGCGCTCACCGATCTCGCCGCACGCGTCCGCGCCTACGACATCCCGACCGAGAAGGTCGACGGGCAGGACATCTTTGCCGTGCGCGGCGTCGCGGACCGGATCGTCCGTCAGGTGCGCGAGACCGGTAAGCCGTACTGCATCGAAGCGGTCACGTATCGCTTCAGCGGCCACGGCGCGGCCGACATCCTCCAGCCGTACCGCAATAAAGAAGAGGTGGAGAAGCACCGCCAGCGCGATCCGATCACCATTCTCCGCACGCGCCTCACCGAGATGTGCGGGATTCGCGAGGAAGATGTGAAGGCGATGGACGAATGGGCGACGGAGCAGGCCGCGAACGCCGTCAAGTTTGCCGAGGAGAGTCCGGCGCCCGATCGCGAAGAACTGCTGACCGACGTCGTGGCCGAGCACCAGCCGCGCTGGGTCAAAGAGAGCGAGACGGAGTAGCCGCTCCGCCGCCACACGAACGAGAGAACCAGAACGACATGGCTGAGAAAAGTTACCGCGACGCGATTCGCGAAGCGATGATCGAAGAGATGGACCGCGATCCGAACGTCCTGATCATGGGCGAGGACATCGGGGTCTACGAGGGAACGTTCCGCATCACCGCCGGCATGCTCAAAAAGTATGGGCCGAAGCGGGTGCTCGACACGCCGATCGCCGAGGCAGGGATGATCGGGACCGCGGTCGGCATGGCCATGCTCGGCCTGCGGCCGATCGTCGAGATGATGACGATGAACTTCTCGATCGTCGCCGCCGACCAGATCATCAATCACGCCGCGAAAGTGCGTTACTTCTCGGGCGGGCAGGTCGACGTGCCGATGGTCGTGCGCGGACCGCAGGGCGTCGGCGTGCAGCTTTCGGCGCAGCACTCCCAGACCTTCGAATCGTTCTACGGCCACTTCCCCGGCATGCACGTCGTCGCGCCGGCCACGCCCGCCGACGCGAAAGGGATGCTCAAGACCGCGATCCGCGGAAAAGACCCGGTGCTCTTTCTCGAAAGCGCCGCGCTCTACGGCATGAAGGGCGAAGTGCCGGACGATCCTGATTTCACCGTGCCGTTCGGCAAGTCGCGCGTGGCGCGCGAAGGGAAAGACGTGACCATCGTTTCGTACAGCCGCATGCTGCAGCTCTCGCTGCAGGTCGCGGACAAACTGTCGAAAGACGAGGGGATCGAGTGCGAGGTCATCGACCTCCGTTCGATCCGTCCGCTGGACATGGATCCGGTGTATGCGTCGGTCGCGAAGACGCATCGCGCGGTGGTGGTGCAGGAGCAGTGGAAGCTCTACGG
>DASVRB010000252.1:0-6740 GCA_036388835.1 Thermoanaerobaculia bacterium
TGCGCGACCGTTGGCAGGAGGTGCTGGTGCCGGCGGCCCGACTGCACGCCTATCGAAACGAGGCGGCGCGCCTCATCGACAGCGCGTCGTGGGCCCGTGCGTTCGAGGTGACGGACCCGGGCGCGAGCGGGCAGTTGCTCGAATGGCGGTCGCCCTACTTTGACGTGCGCCTGGTGGAGTTTCTGTTCTCTTTGCCGCCGATGCCGCACTTCGCGGAGAAGGATCTGGTGCGCGAAAGTCTGCGCGGCTCGATGCCGGAGGAGGTTCGCCGGCGGCCGAAGCGCGCGCTGTCACGCGACCCCTCTGCGCTGGCGTTCAACCGGCGTCGCGAACGGTGGATCGAGGAAGTCGAATCTGCGGCTGAGGTTGCCTGCTTCGTAGATCGGCGTATTCTTGCAAAGAACTTAAGCGAAGCGAGCCGCGACGACTACCGCTCGTCCCAGCAGGCATTCGCCGTCGGACTATCGATATGGCTGACCAGGAGAAACCGTTGAAGCCCCGCAAACCGTATCGTCGGCCGACGCTGACACGATACGGTTCGCTGCGCGATCTGACGCGCGAGACCGGCTGCAACGACGCCAAAGATGGCGGGTCGAATGCCGCCTGCCGCCGCACCTGAGCACTACCTCGTTTACGGACTCGCCCTTCGGTCATCGGTCGCGATCGAAGGTCTGGAAGCCATCCCCTTCGACACCTCTCGCGTCATCGATTGCGACGTGATTCGCGGCGAAATCTCTTCGCTCGGCACGCGCGGTTCGCTGCTTCCGCGCGATCCGTTGGATGAAGTGGGGGAGGCGACGGTGACGGTCGAACAGAGTCGTGACGAGCGTGGCACGTTCGTCTTCACCTACCGCGACGGCATGCGCTTCCGACTCGAGGGCAACGGCTCGCGGATCACCGCGGCCTGGGATCCCCCAGCCACTGCCGCCGACATGGCCACGTATCTCCTCGGCCCGGTGCTGGCGTTCGTGCTCCGCCTGCGCGGCAATCTCGTGCTGCACGCGTCGGCGGTCGATTGCGACGGGCGCGCGCTGTTGCTCTGCGGCACGTCGGGAGCCGGCAAGTCGACGACGGCCGCGGCGTTTCTCAACAGCGGCGCAAACGCGATCACCGACGACGTTTCGGCCATCGTCTGGCGCGGCGCCGTGCCGCACGTCGAGCCCGGTTATCCGCGCGTGCGGCTCTGGTCCGACTCAGCTGCCGGTCTTTACGGCGATGCGGAGACGCTGCCGCGCTTGTCCGAAACGTGGGAGAAACGATTCGTCGACGCACGCGGCCGCTTCGTCCGCGACGCGGTGCCGATCGGCGCGATTGCGGTGCTGGCCGGCCGCGAGCCCGGCCCGCCGCGTATCCGCCGCCTCTCGGGCCACGAGGCGGCGATGTCCCTTCTGGTCCGCACCTCGGCCGTGCATCTGGCGGACGAGGCGACGCAGGGCAATGAGCTGTCGCGAATCGCGACACTCGCTGCAGCAGTGCCGGTGTTCGCAGTCTCGCTGGGTGATGACCTCGCCGCGCTCAGCACGTCCGTGAACGCACTGCGGGAGCTGCTGCCGTGAAGCTGCGGATTGCCTCCGGCGTCGTCTTCAATCAGGTCGGCGAGGAGCTCGTGCTGCTCGACCTGAATCGCGGTGTCTACTTTGGCCTCGACGCCATCGGCGCGCGCATCTGGCAGGCTCTCGCCGAGGGGGTGGAGGAGGGGGAGATCGCGAACGCGATCGCGGCCGAATACGAGACGAATTCCGAAACCGCGCTCGAAGATGTGCGGCGGCTGATTGCGGAATTGCGGGAAGCGGGAGTGGTGGAGGACGTCGAGCGTTAGGCGCCGGTATCGTTGTGGTTCTGGTGGCACTCGCGCACGTTCGAGATCAGTTGCCGGATGTCGAACGGTTTCGGCAGGACGCGCACCACCGGTTTGGCGGCCGCGGCTTCCGACGCGCCCTGCAGGTTCGCGCTCATGACGATGACCTTGGGGCTGGAGTCGGGACGTTCGGATTCGAGGAAGCGCAGCACGCCGTGGCCGTCGACGCGCGGCATCATCAGGTCGAGCAGCACCGTCGCGTAGTCGTTCGACGAGAGCTTCTGGATCGCCTCGTATCCGTCGCGGGCGATCTCGACCTCGAAATGCTCGCGGCGCAGGACGCGCTCGACCATCGCGCGGATGGCGGCGTCGTCATCGACCACGAGAATCTTTTTGCATTCCGAATCCACGAAACCTCCACCTCTCTCTACAGCAATGGAACTGCCACCGGCAGCGAGCGGACGTAATTGGCTCCGTTTCGTACCAAAACGAGCGAAGACGCGTCAAGAGTGCTCGCTATTGGAACCAGGAGCCGCCGTTGACGTCGATCGTGACGCCGTTGAGGTAGTCGGCCATCGGCGAGGCGAGGAAAAGGACCACCGCGGCGACGTCGTCGACGCTGCCGACGCGGCGCAGCGGGATCTGCGACACGATCTCTTCGTACCGCAGCTCGAGCTCGTGGCGCGCGATCTCGGTATCGACAAATCCGGGCGTGACGCAGCTCGCCACGATGTTGTCTTTGGCACACGCGCGGGCGATCGAGCGGGTGAGGTTGACCATCCCCGCTTTCGACGCGCCGTAATCGGCGAACTCGGTCTCGCCGCGCCACGCCGAGCGCGAGGCGACGTTGATGACCTTGCCGCCGCCGTTCGCGCGCATCGAGCGCATGCAGAGATACGCCGCATTCGCCGCGCCGAACAGATTGAGCGCGAAGGTCTTCTGCCAACCGCGCTGCCACGCGGCGTAATCGTCGTCTTCGAAGCGGTTGTAGTCGTGCCATCCGGCGTTGTTCACCAGGATGTCGACGCGGCCGAAGCGCTCGATGGTCCGCGCCACCATCGTCTCGACCTGGGCCGGATCGGAAACGTCGGCCTGCACGGCGAACGCGCGATCCGCGCCGATCACGGCGACGACCTCTTCCGCCTGCTCGCGGCTGGAGTTGTAGTTCACGGCCACATGCGCGCCCGCTTCACCCATGCGCAGCGCGGTCTCGCGTCCGATGCCGCGTGAGGCACCGGTGATGAGGGCGACTTTGTTGGTCAGATCGATGGTCGTTTTCGGCGTCGCGTTCAGCGTCATGGCGCGCGATCCTCGCACAATCGCGGCGTGTGTGAGAGTGTTCGGCGCGTGAGACAAACCGCAGCCGTGACGCTCTACACCCGTGCCGATTGCCCGCTCTGCGAGAAGGCGAAGGACGCGCTCCGCAAGTCGGGCGCGGCAATCGAGCTCACCGAAGTCGACATCGACGCGGACCCGGAACTGCGCGCGCGCTACACGAACGACGTGCCGGTGATTCACGTCAACGGTGCCGAGGCGTTCCGCCATCGCGTCGATCCGAAACTGTTCGCGAGCTACATCGAAGCAGGACTCTCCGGCTGGCGCGTCGCCGACGGACACCATCTCGAAAAGTCGTACACGTTTTCCGATTTCGCGCAGGCGCTCGCGTTCACGAACCGCATCGGCGCGCTGGCCAACGACCTCGATCACCATCCCGACATTCACCTCGGATGGGGCAAGGTCACGGTCGCGACGTGGTCACACGATGTTGGCGCGATCACGGCGCGCGACTTCAGGTTGGCGGCACGGATCGATCAACTCGGGTGAGCTCGTTGCCCGCTGCGGTCTTTCGCCCAGGCCCCACACCACAGACACCTGACACCCGACACCGCGCCGCAGGCGCAACAACCGCTGTTATCATCACCACCCGTCCTCATGCCCGAATCCCACGTGTATCGCCGCTCGCCCGACGTCGTCTGCCGCCAGGTGGGCGCTGAATCGATCCTGGTGCCGATCCGCCACAATGTCGGCAATCTCGACTTTGTCTACACGCTGTCGCCGGTCGCGGCGCGGGTATGGACGCTGCTCGATGGCAATCGCACTGTCGATGCGATTGCGAACGAGCTCAGCGGCGAATTCGAAGTCGACATCGACACTGCCGCCGCCGATGTGGCCGCTCTGCTCGCAGATTTGGCAGGCGCATCGCTGGTAAGCGAGGTGGCATGATCGAGACTCAGTCTTACGCCGACTTCAGCCGCGTCGTTCACGATGAAGTGAATCCGATGCGCATCCCGGTCAACGGCACGATCGAGATCACGAATCGTTGCCCGCTCGAATGCGCGCATTGCTACAACAACCTGCCGATGAACGACGCCGGCGCGCGTCGCCGCGAGCTGACGACGGAGGAGCACAAGCGGCTCCTCGACGAGCTCGCGGACCTCGGATGCCTCTGGCTGCTCTACAGCGGCGGCGAGATCTTCGCGCGCGCCGACTTTCTCGAGATCTACAGCTACGCGCGCAGCAAAGGTTTTCTGATCACGCTGTTCACGAACGCGACGCTGATCACCGAGCGCGTGGCCGATTTCCTCGCGGCAAATCCGCCGTTCGACATCGAGGTGACGCTGTACGGCCGCACGAAAGCGACGTACGAATCGCTGACCGGCATCCCCGGCTCGTTCGAGAAATGCATCCGCGGCATTCACCTGCTGCTGGAGCGCAAACTGCCGCTGAAGCTGAAGACGGTCGCGCTCACCATCAACAAACACGAGCTGAAGGCGATGCGGCAGTTCGCCGAGGAGCTGGGGGTCGAGTTCAAGTTCGACCCGATGATCAATCCGCGCATCGATTGTTCGTCGAGTCCGCTCGCGGTGCGGCTCTCGCCGGCCGATATCGTGACGCTCGATCTCGACGACGACGAGCGCGTCTCGGAGTGGCGACGGCTGGCCGTCGAATGTGCGCCGCCCCTTCCTGCCGAGGGGGAGACGCGGATGCTGTACGAGTGCGGCGGCGGCGTGAATTCGTTCGCCATCGATCCGTACGGCGACATGACGATCTGCGTGCTCTCGCACTTTGATAAGTACAACGTGCGCGACGGCTCGGTGCGCGAGGGATGGAATCACTTCCTGCTCTCGGTCCGCACGCGCAAGGTCACGCGCGTGACGAAGTGCACGAGTTGCGCGCTGAAGTCGCTCTGTGGCTCATGCGCTGCAAATGGTGAGCTGGAGAATGGCGACCCCGAGGCTCCGGTCGATTTTCTTTGCCGTACCGCGCACCTGCGCGCCGAGGTGTTCGGCGTGAATGTGCCGGCGCACGGCGACTGCGAATACTGCGTTGACGGCAGCGACCGTCACGTCATTGATGATCTGGTCGAAAAGGTACATTCGCGGCACGGCGACGTTGCGATGATGATCGCCGACGTGCCGGCCGCCGCCGCCCGCGAGGCTTGCGGCAGCGGCGGTTGCGGTTCGTGTCACGTACGTTGAAAGGATCCTGAATGAACGACAACGAGAAGAACGCGAACAAACAGAAGAAGGCGTACGAGAAGCCGGTCGTGACCCGCTTCCCGCTGCGTCCGGAAGAAGCAGTGCTCGGCTTCTGCAAGTCGAACGCGGCGGCCGGTCCGAGCGGCGGAGGCTGCCGCGGCGTCAGCACCTGTTTCGCCTCCGGGTCGTAAGCGCGGTGGATCATTTCCTCGGCATCGGCGGTCTGACGATCGCCGTCCGCTGCGCCGATGAACGCGTCCGCTGCGAATGGGTCGATCCCGTTCGCCGCTTTCTCACGACACCCGCCACGCCCGATCTCGATCTGAGCGTCGGCATCCTCGACTCGCCCGTGCCCGACACCGGCGAAGTTGTCTTCGAATCCGAGGCGGTCTGGCGCATGTTGCGCGACGGCGATTCGTATCGTATCGAGTGCCGCTCGGAGGCGTTCGGCGACACGCCGTACAAGATCGCCACGTTCGACGCGGCGTTCACGCGCGGCTCCGTGCTGATGCGCGAGGACGTCGCGCAGCTCAACCCGCTCGATTACCCGCTCGATGAAGTGATGGTCGCGAACCTGCTGGGCCGCGGCCGCGGCGTGGAGCTGCATTCGTGCGGCGTCATCGATCGCAACGGTCAGGGACGTCTGTTCGTCGGCGTCTCGGGTGCAGGGAAAACGACCACCGCGCGATTGTGGGAGAACGACGCCACCGGCATCGTGAGCGACGACCGCGTGATCGTGCGCGAGCGCGACGGCGCGATGTGGATGTACGGCACGCCGTGGCACGGCGAAGCGGAGTTGTCGATGCCGGAAGGGGTGCCGCTCGCCGGCGTTTATCTGCTCGTGCAGTCGCCGACGAATGCGCTCGAGCCGCTGTCGCACGCAGCCGCGGTGGCGGGCTTGTTCCGCTGCACGTTCCCGCTGTTTCACGATGCGACGGCGCTCGATTTCACGCTGTCGTTCCTCGAGCGCATCGCTTCGCTCGTGCCGGTGCGCGCACTCCATTTCACGCGCGATCGCGCCGCCGTCGACCTGGTCCTGCGCGAGGTCGCATGACGCTGAAGGTCGACGCCGCGGAGGTGATCATCGACCTCCTGCAGCGCGGCCACGCCGTCGAGTTTCGCGCCCGCGGCGACAGCATGCACCCGGTGATCCGCGAGCACGATGCGCTGCACGTCGAACCGACGCAGCAGTGCAAAGTCGGCGACGTGATCCTCGCGCGTGCCGAACGCGGCCTGACCGCGCATCGCGTGCTCGCCATTCGAGGCGACGTGATCATCACCCGCGGCGACAACACCCCCGCTCCCGATCCGCCCCTCCCACGCCCCCGCATCCTCGGCAAGGTGACCTGGGTAGAACGCGACGGGAAACGCCTGAAGGTCGCGCGCGAGTTCGTGCTGTTGCGCGCGCTGCGAACGATCCTCGCGCGACGGAAAAGTGGAGCGGCGGGCTTTAGCCCGCCGAA
>DASVRB010000253.1:0-12158 GCA_036388835.1 Thermoanaerobaculia bacterium
TTCCGGCGAGCGCCTCCTCCGGCGCCGCGACGACGATGTCGACTCCCGACCCGACCACCTCGAGGTCGGAGTCCGTCACCACCGCGGCAACCTCGAGCAGGGAGTCGCGCGCCAGGTCGAGGCCGGTCATCTCGCAGTCGATCCAGACGAGGTTTTTCTTGCTCCGTTGTGTCTTCAGCGCCGGTGCCATCGCGGCCATTCTAAGCAAGAGGGTTACCGGCTCGCCGTGAGCTATCCTGCGCGGCGCGATGTCCGACCTCTCCACTCCTCCGAAAGGGCTGAGCGGAAGCCTCTCCGGTTTCGTGAAAGGGTTCCGCATCCGCGCCGGCATCGCCGAGCTCGGAAGCGCCCGCTCGGTCCTCGACCTCGGCTGCGGTTTGTGCGAGCTGATCGCCTCGCTTCCGCCCGGAATCGACTATGCCGGCGTGGAGCGCGACCAGTGGATGTACGACCGCGCCTGCGCACTTTTCCCGCGGCACCGCTTTCATCGCGGCGACATCGAAGAGCCGTCGTTCGATCTCGAGGAGCGTGTCGATGCGATCCTCCTCCTCGCGGTCTGGGAGCACCTCCACGATCCCGCGGCGCTGCTGACCAAAGCGCGCCGCTGGATCAATGACGGAGGCCGCTTCATCGCCACGACCCCCGCGCCGGCCGCGCATCAGGTGCTCGAGCTCGGCTCGAAGCTCGGCCTCCTCTCGCGCCACGCCGACGAGGAGCACGAGAAGCTCTGGAGCTTCACCGAGATCGAAGAGATCGCCCGCCGCACCGGCTGGCGGATGATCCGCCGCAAACGTTTCCTCCTCGGCGCGAATCAGTTGTTCGTGCTCGAGCCGATCCCGATGTCATCCCGAGCGTAGTCGAGGGACCTGGGCGGGAGGGGCGCGAGGCACGTGCCTTCCGCGACCCCACCCCCCAGGTGATGACAGGTTGTTGGCTCGCACGCGTATCGTTGAACATGTTCAAAAAGCCTCTTGACCGCCGCTCATTCGCGACCTATCTTGCAATTGAACACGTTCAAAACAGGAGGACGCACATGAAGATCGTGATTGCTGGCGGCACTGGACACATCGGCACTCTGCTCACTCGCCACTTCCGCCGCGACGGGCATCGGGTGGTGGTGCTGAGCCGCAATGTCGAAGCGCAGGCGGTGTTGTGGGACGGCAAGTCGCTCGGCGAATGGGTGCGGGAGCTCGATGGCGCCGACGTCGTCATCAACCTCGCCGGCCGGAGCGTCGACGCGCGATACAGCGCGGCCACGAAGGCGGAGATCATCGCGTCGCGGGTCGACTCCACGCGTGCGATCGGAGCAGCGATCGGTCAAGTCGCAAATCCACCGCGCCTCTGGCTGCAGGCCAGCACCGCCACGATCTACGCGCACACCTTCGATCGTGCGAACGACGAGTACAGCGGCACGATCGGCGGTCACGAGCCGGACGTGCCGGAAGCGTGGCACTTCAGCATCGACGTGGCGAAAGCGTGGGAGCAGGCGGTGGACGAGGCGAACACGCCTTCGACGCGCAAGGTGAAGATGCGCACCTCGATCGTGATGAGCCCCGAGCGCGGCGGCGCGTTCCACGCGATCCTCCGTCATTCGCGCCTCGGCTTCGGCCGTTTCGGCGACGGACGGCAGTACATGTCGTGGATTCACGAGCTCGACTTCATCCGCGCCATCGAATGGCTGATCGCGCACGACGACCTCGAAGGCGCGATCAACATCGCGGCGCCGAACCCGCTCCCGAACGCCGAGTTCATGGAGGAACTGCGCCGCGGCTGGGGCCAGCACCTTGCCGTTCCGACCTATCGCCCGATGCTCGAGATCGGCGCGTTCCTCATGCGCACCGAACCGGAGCTCGTCCTCAAGAGCCGCCGGGTCGTACCGGCCCGCCTGCTCGAGAGCGGTTTCACGTTCGAGTTTCCGGAATGGCGCGACGCTGCCCGCGACCTCTGCACGCGCAAGAAAGAAGGGAGTGAGTCATGCGAGACACGGCATTCATCGTTGTGGTGACCGTCGCCGTCGCGGCGCTCCTCGCGGCGCTGGCGATCGGCGGCACCGGAAGTTATGGTTTGGCGTTGTTCATGGGCGTGCCGGTCTTCATCGGCTACGCGACCACCGCTCTGATCGCGCTGCGCGGGCCGCGGCGGTTCTGGTTCTGCTTTCGCGCGGCGGTGCTCGCGGCGCTCGTGCTCTCCACCGGGTTTCTCCTCGTCGGTGTGGAAGGCTTCATCTGCATTCTCACGATGATCCCTCTCAGTTTGCCCTTCATTGCGCTCGGTAGTGCGCTGGCCTGGGAGCTGTTTCACCGCAAACAGCTGGCGCGTGCCGGGGTGACGACGTTGCTGTTGGCTTGTCTGCTCGCCACGGCGATCGCGATCGAGCCGGGACTGCATGGGCCGCGCACCGTCTTTCTCGCGGCGGACGCCGTCGAGATCGATGGAACGCCGGAGGAAATCTGGAACGCAATCGTCGCACTCGACGAAGTGCCGCCTCCCGATGATGTTTTCTTCCGCGCCGGCATTGCCACGCCGCAGAAAACGAAGATTCAGACCTGCGCGACCGGCGGTCTGCGCGTCTGCACGTTGTCGACCGGCACGCTCGTCGAGCGCATTGACGTCTGGGAACCAGGCAAGCGCCTCGGGTGGCGCGCGCTCTCGACACCTCCGCCGATGAAGGAGCTCAATCCGTTTCACGACGAGGTCGATCCGCCGCACCTGCACGGCATGTATCGCAATGTTCGCGGCGAGTTCGCGCTCGAGCCGATCGACGCGAGCCGCACGCGCGTCTGGCGGCGCACCTGGTACGAGCACGACCTGTATCCTGCCGCCTACTGGCGCATCTGGTGCGATCTCGGTGCGTGGAAGATTCACCACCTCGTGCTGGAGCACGTGCGGAGTGAGACGGTGCGGCGCCGCGGAGGCAAAGCGATTTGACGGAGCGGGGGCAGACGGCGAAGGCGGAGGAGACGCGGAACCGGATTCTCGACGGGGCGCTGCGTCTCTTCCGCGAGCGCGGGTTCGAGCAGACGACGATGCGCGACGTCGCGGCGGAAGCGGGCGTCGCGACCGGTGCGGCCTATTACTACTACCGCTCGAAGCAGGATCTGGTGATGGCGTTTTACCTGCGCACCGACGAGCAGTCGCGGGAGGCATTCGCGAACGCCATCGCCTCGTCGAAAGAGTTGAAGAAGCGGGTGCGCGGCTTAATCGAAGTGAAGTTCGCGCAGTTCGCGGAGCATCGCGGACTGCTCACCGCGCTGCTGAAAGCGGGAGTCGATCCGCGCGATCCGCTCTCGCCATTCGGCGAGGAGACGAGGCAGGTGCGCGAGGACAACATCGAGTGGTACGCGCGCGCCATCGAAGGCTCGGATGTGTCGGTGCCGAAAGAGTTCGCTCCGCACTTGCCGCGCCTCCTCTGGATGTACCACATGGGTCTCGTCTACCACTGGATCATCGATACGTCGCCGGAGCAGCGCCGCACGATGCGCGTGCTCGACGCGACGCTCGAGCTGATCGTGCAACTGCTGCGCATCTCCTCGCTTCCGCTCATGGGACCGCTGCGCAAACGCGCGCTCAAAGTGCTGCGCGCGTTCGAAGACGACTGAAGTATCCTGCGCCGCGATGGAGACTAGGAAGAGTCCCGACGGCGTGCTGCTCGTCGACAAAAAAACCGGCATCACCTCACACGATGTGGTGGACCGTTTCCGCCGCCGCGCGAAGGTGAAAAAGGCCGGTCACACCGGCACGCTCGACCCGTTGGCTACCGGTCTCCTCGTGCTTTGCGTCGGCAAGGCCACGCGGCTGCAGGCGTACCTGATGGGGATGGAGAAAACGTACGAGGGGACGATCCAGTTCGGCTGGGCCACCGATTCGTACGACGCCGCCGGCGCGCCGGTCGGCGAGGCGAACGAAGCGAGCGTCGAGCACATCGACTTCGAGCCGCACCTCGCGCAGTTCCGCGGTGAGATCGAGCAGATGCCGCCGGCGTTTTCGGCGAAGAAAATCGACGGCGTGCGCGCGTACGAGCTCGCGCGCAAAGGCGCCGAGGTCAAGCTGCAGCCGAAGCGGGTGACGGTGTACGAATTCACGATCGTCTCGGTGAGCGGCTCGACCGCGAAGTTCGTGGTCCGCTCCTCGGCCGGCACGTACGTCCGCTCGCTCGCGCACGATCTCGGCGCCGCCATCGGCATCCCCGCGCATTTGAAAGAGCTGCGCCGTACCGCCATCGGAACGTTCCACGTCGAGCGCTCGATCGGTTTCGATCAGATGTCCGAGGCGACGCCGGAGGCGATTCTTTCCGCGCCGCATTTTCAATCGCTGTCCGAGATCGAATTGCCGCTCGAGAAGCTGCGCATCGACTGGCCGCAGCAAGCCAAGATGATGCAGGGACAGGCAGTGATCATGGTCCCGCGCGTGCCGGTGCAGAAAGGCGATCTGCTCGCCCTCGGCAATCCGCACGATCAACTCGTCGCGATCGCCGAAGTGGTGAACGTGCTGCGCGAAGGTGGGCCCGTCGAAGTCAGACCGAAGGTCGTGCTGGCGGGTTGACGCGCGCGCCGCGGCGCGGCGGCGTGTGCACGAGCGGCAGGTCGCGATCGAGCTTCACGATTGTGCCGTCGTTCTCGACGAGACAACGTTGCCCCGGCAGCCGCTGTGCCGCGATCGATTCACTCTTCGTGCGGTTCTGGCTGCGGTACGGAATCCAGGCGCCGCGCTCCTCGTCGAGCAGCCGGTAGCGATAGGCGATCCAGAAATCGGCGTACGTCACCGCGCAATTTGCGGATCGCACGCGCGCAAGCAGCGGCAGCGGATCGGGCTCGCTGAGGACCTGGTGGTGCATCCGTTTCGTCGATGCGGCCAAGGCAGCAACGACGATCAGTGCGCAGATCGATGCGGCCACTCGCCGCGTTTCGTACAGCTCGATGAGACCGACCGCGGCCAGACCGAAGAGCATCCCGACCGAGGCGGTGAGGTAGTGCGGCTTCGTCCCCGCGGCGAGCATGTAGAACGCGACGTTGAGCAGCGGAACCAGCGCGAGCAGCAAGCGCGCGTCTTCGCGTTTCGGTCTCAGTGCCGTGATCAGCAACGCGCCGAACGCCAGCACGAAAACGAGCGCGGCGAGTGCGTGTGATGGTGCGCCGGTCCAGTGCGCCGCAATGCCGCGAAACGAGTGAAGTTGCGCGGCGATCTCGGATGGATAGTTCAGGCGAAATGTGAAGACGTACGTCCGTTCGTACCAGCCGAGGATCCAGCCGAGCCAGACCGGCGCGTAGCCGAGCAGGAAGCCGCACGCGAACACTGCCGCGGGCGCGAGCTCCGCGCGTGGCGGCATGCGCCAGTGACGCCATTCGCCGAATGCGAGCGGCATCAACAGCAGTGGCGCGATCAGAAGAATGAGTGCGTCGATCGCGCGGCCGAACACGAACGGCACGATGCGCACGCCGGCCAGATCGCAAACGACGAACGCGACGAACAGCAGCGCGCCGATCCGCGTCGTGATCCATGCCGCGGCGTGCACCACACCCGGCACGCGGCGCCACCGCAATGCGTCACCGCGAAAGTGCCACCGATCGCGCACGCGTACGTTCTGCAGCGCGTTGCGCACGAACGGCGAGCGGAGTGCCAGCACGATCGCTCCGGCCATCAGCGTGAAGACGACCTGCTGATTCATCCACCAGCCGATCCCCGCGAGCACGCCGAGGAGCAGTGGGTGAGGGCGGTGCATGAAGGCGGCGAACAGCGCAGCGGTCATGAAAAAGGCCATCTCCGCGCCGAGCGGCACCACGATCATCTGCACCAGCACCGGCGGCGTCACGGCGAGCGCGACCATCGTGGCGACGCCGGCGCGGCGATCGATGCGTCCGACGCCCAGCCCCATCAGCACGATTCCGGCGAAGATCTCGGTCATCGCCCCGAGCCGCAGCGCGAGCGGACCGACTCCGCCGGTGAATGCGCCGACCGCGGCCGCGAACATCGACGTGAGCGGGCCCAGGTAATTCTGGCCCCAGAAAAAAATGTCGAAGCCGCGTCCTTCGAGCAGCTTGCGGCCCATGAGGCCGATGATCGCGGCGTCGCTGTCGAAGCCGCGGAGGCGGCCGGCGGGGGAGAGAAGCGGGGAGTGCCAGGCGAAGAAAAACAGCGCCACGGCGAGCGCGATCAAAAGGACGAGGCCGACTCGAATCGACCGCAGCACGCGCGGGAGTATAGGCGGGATTGATTTCGACAGGTGCCGCTGTTATCGTGCGCGGTTTAAAAGCTCCAACCGCAACTCAGGCAATCGTTTCAACCTTTTAGGAGACAGGATTTTGTCCACCACGAAGCAAGCGAAGACGGACCTCGTAAACCAGTATCGGGTTCATGACACCGATACCGGGTCGCCAGAAGTGCAGATTGCACTCCTCTCGAACCGCATTACCTACCTCACCGAGCATTTCAAGACGCACGCGAAGGATCATCACTCCCGCCGCGGTCTTCTGAAGCTCGTCGGACGCCGCCGCCGGCTTCTTGATTACCTCAAGAAGACCGATGTGGAGCGGTACCGCACGATCATCGACAAGCTCGGCATCCGTAAGTAAAGCGTTCACCCCCGGGGCGGGCTTCGGCCCGCCCTTCGTGTTTTCAGGCGTGAAGCCTGCACGAAAACTCCCTCCCGGCCGGATCCCATCATTCGGCCCAGCGACACATCAAACAGCGCGAGGTGATGAGTGGTCTCGCGCACCATCGAAGGGAATCAATGGCTTTCAAAAGAGAAATTGAGATCGGCGGGAAAACCCTCTCGCTCGAGACGGGTGCGATCGCCAAACAGGCGCATGGCTCCGTCGTCGTCCGTTATGGCGACACCGTGGTCCTCGCCACCGCCTGCTTCAAAGAAGGCAACGTCATCGGCGACTTCATGCCGCTCACCGTCGACTACAAGGAGTACACGTACGCCGGCGGCCGCATCCCGGGCGGCTTCTTCAAGCGTGAAGGACGTCCGACCGAGAAGGAAATCCTCACTTCCCGCCTCATCGACCGTCCGCTGCGTCCTTCCTTCCAGAAGGGCTACCGCCAGGAGACGCAGGTCATCGCGCTCGTCCTTTCGGCCGACGGCGAGAACGATCCCGACATCCTGGCGATCAACGGCGCGTCCGCCGCGCTGGTGATCTCGGAGATCCCGTTCCACAACGCGATCGGCGCGGTGCGCGTCGGTTACATCGACGGCCAGATCGTCATCAATCCGACCAACGCGCAGCGCGACCTCTCCGACCTCGACCTCGTCGTGGCCGGCACCGAGAACGCGATCGTGATGGTCGAAGCGGGTGCGCGCGAAGTCGACGAGAGCGTCGTCCTCGACGCGTTCGACGCCGCGCACGCCGAGATCCGCCGCATCTGCGAGCAGCAGAATCAGCTTCGCCGCGACGTCAACAAAGAGAAGATCGCGGTCGAGTACAAGCCGAAGTTCACGCAGGAAATCCTCGATGAGCTGATGGGGCAGTACGCGCAGCCGCTGCGGCAGGCGATGCTGACCACCGGCAAGCATCAGCGTTACGCCGCGCTCAAGGCGGTGAAGGCGCAGATCACCGGCAGCGTCGCTCCGGAAGACACCGAGCGTCTCGCGGCCGTCTCCGCGGCGTTCGGCGAGATGGAAGTGCAGATCTTCCGCAACCTGATGCTGCAGGAAAACATGCGCGTCGACGGCCGCCGTTTCGACGAGATCCGCCCGATCTCGATCGACCTCAACGTGCTGCCGCGTACGCACGGCTCGGCGATCTTCACCCGCGGCGAGACGCAGGCGCTCGTCACGATGACGCTCGGCACGCCGCAGGAAGCGCAGAAGATCGAAGACTTCGAAGGCGAGACCTTCCAGCGCTTCATGCTGCACTACAACTTCCCGCCGTTCTCGGTTGGTGAAGTGAAGTTCCTGCGCGGTCCGGCGCGCCGCGAGATCGGCCACGGCAATCTTGCCCGCCGCGCGCTCGCCCCGCTCCTCCCGACCGAGGACGAATTCGCGTACACGATCCGCATCGTCTCGGACATTCTCGAGTCGAACGGCTCCTCATCGATGGCCTCGGTGTGCGGCGGTTCGCTCGCGATGATGGCGGGCGGTGTGCCGCTGAAAGCGAACGTCGCCGGCGTGGCCATGGGTCTCGTCTCCAGCGAAGACAACACGCGCCACGTCGTTCTCTCCGACATCGCCGGCATGGAAGACCATGAAGGCGACATGGACTTTAAGGTCGCGGGCACGCGCAAAGGCATCACCGCTCTGCAGATGGACATCAAGGTTTCGGGTCTGTCGCGCGAAGTGATGCGCCAGGCGCTCGCGCAGGCGAACGCCGGCCGCATGCACATCCTCGACAAGATGGAAGCCGCGATCTCCACGCCGTCGGCCACGCTCTCCGAGTACGCGCCGCGCCTCTACACCGTCATGGTGCCGAAGGATCGCATCCGCGACGTCATCGGCTCCGGCGGCAAGACGATCCGCTGGATCGTCGAAGAGACCGGCACCAAGATCGATGTTGCCGATGACGGCAAGGTCACGATCGCTTCGACCGATGCGAAGTCGGCCGAGCGTGCGATCGACATCATCAAAGGTCTCACCGCCTCGGCCGAGATCGGGAAGAACTACAAAGGCACCGTCAAGCGCATCGAGCCGTACGGAGCCTTCGTCGAGATTCTCCCGGGACAGGACGGCCTGCTGCACATCTCCGAAATGGCGCATTCGCGCGTCGGTCAGGTGACCGATGTCATGCAGATGGGCGACGAGCTGGAAGTGCAGGTCGTCGGCATCGAGCCCGACACCGGCAAGATCCGTCTGTCGCGCAAGCCGCTGCTTCCGCCTCCCACCGAGGAAGAGCTGGCGGCTGCACGCGCCCGCGACGAGCGTGGTCCGCGTGGACCGCGTGAAGGCGGCGGTGGCGACCGTGGTGGCTTCGGCGGCGGCGGCGATCGCGGTGGATTCCGCGGTGGCGATCGCGATCGTGGTCCGCGTCGCGACGGCGGCGGTCACGGCGGTCATCGTGGTGGTGGCGATCGCGATCGCGGTCCGCGCCGCGACGATCGCGGCCCGCGCCGTGATGGTGGGGACCGCGACCGCGGTCCGCGTCCGCCGCGTCCGGAAGGATCGGGCGGCGGCAGCAACACCGGTGGCAACTCTGGTGGCGGCGGCGAGAGCGGCGGCGGCGATCCGTCGATCTAAAGCAAACAACGGGCGGGCCGAAAGGCCCGCCTTTTTGTTTGCGGCTTTGGGCGGTAGGCGTTGGGCTTTCGGGGGTGTTTCGCCTGGACGGCACTCGCGTCAAGTTCGCGCTTTCGCGAAACACCCCGAACGCCTAACGCGCAAGCCCAACGCCCACGCGCAAACACCTGATACCTTCACGAATCAATGAAGCGCGCCCTCCTGACCACGCTCGCGGTGCTCGCCGCGATTTATGCGATTGCGGTGACGTGGCGCGAGAATCGGCGCGCGGCTGGTCTCGACTTTTACATCTATTACGTCAACGCGCACATCGCGGGGCGCGCGGACGTCGGCAACATCTATGACGCCGAGGTGCAGTCGCGGATCGGGGAGGAGTACTTCGAGCGTGCGATGCGCACCGACTCCGAGCTGCGCAAATTCGATGCGACGCGGCGGCGCTACGTCGACAGCGTCTCCAGTCCCTTCCTCTACACGACCTTGCGATGGGTGAGCCGCGACTACGATCGCGCGCTCGTGCAGTACCACCTGCTCGTGCTCGCGGCGTTCGTGATCGGCTTCCTGCTCATGGCGTGGCGCGTGCGCATGACGTGGGCGGCCGCGTTGTTTTTGCTCGCGGCGTTGCTGCTCTGGTATCGCGGTTTCGAGGCCGATCTGCGCGTCGGCAACGTCAACTCGCTGCAGCTCGCCGCGCTCGCGGCCGCACTCCTCTCGCCGCCGGTCGTGGCAGGCGCGATCTGCGGAATGCTCGTCGCGTTCAAACCGAATTTGCTGCTCGTGCCGCTGCTGCTCGCCGTCTCACGCGCTGCATCCCGCGATTGGCCGCGCCTGAAAAAAGAAATCCTCGGCGGCGCGATCGGTGGCGCGATTGCGTTTCTCGCCGCCACCATCAGCTACGGCACGCCGATGGTCTGGCTGCAGTGGGTCGGCCGCGCGCGCGAGTTCTACCATCGCATTCCGACGCGCAACGAGCGCAACGTCACGCCCGCGCTGGCGCTGTTTCAGGAGCATGGCGCGTTGCTGAGTCATGCGCTTGCCGTGTTGCTGACCGTCATTGCGATCGTGGCGATCTGGCGCGCGAAACGCCGCGACGACGTGCTGGTCGCGAGCATCGGCACGATGATCTATCTCCTGTCCGCCACCGTGGTCTGGCTGCACTACATGGTGCTGATCGTGCCGCTTGCGCTCGCGCTGATGCGCAGGCGCGTGACCGCCGCGATTGCGCTCGTGGCGCTGCTCGCGATCGCGGAGGAGCCGTTCGAGCGGCTCACGAAAATCGCCGTCTATCCGAACGACGCAAAGTACATCGCGCCGGCGATGGCCGTGTTGTTCGTCTGCGCGCTCTGGTCGCTGCTGCGATCAGACCCGCACCCAGCCGCCGGCTGACGCGCTCTTGCGCGCAGCGTCGAGCACGCGCTGCTGCATCAGGCCGTCCTCGAACGTCGCGGCCGGCGCGAGCGCGCCGCGGTTGCCGTCGTCGAGCGCCTCACGCAACGCGTGGCCGAGGTGCAGCGTGCCGGTGCCGAACGCGCCGCCGGGAGAATTGCCGGGACGCTGCTGCAGCGGGCCACCCGCCATCGTGGTGAACGGCGAGCCGTTCGTCGACAGCAGCACTTCTTCGCCGATGAAGCGCATCGCACCGCGCTCGCCGTAGATCGTCATCATCGCGGTCTCGTCGGGTCCGGAAGAGACAGCGCTGAAATTCATCACCACCAGCTCGCCGCCGCGGCAGCGCAGATCGACGGAAGCGAAATCGTCTGAGGTCACTTCGCGCGTCGTCTCGCCGTACGGCCGGCGATCGATGGTGGTGCGCATCAGCGCCTGCGCTTCCTCAAACTCGAGTCCGAAGTAACGAAGCGCATCGACAAAGTGCGAGCCGACGGCGCCCCAGATGCCGCCGCCGCGATTGGCGTCGCTCCACCAGTTCCACTCGCGCGTCCGATCGCCGCGCGCGGGACTGGCATATCGCACCTCGGCATACCTGACTCCGCCGAGCTCACCGATCCGCGCACGTGCTTCGCGCCAAGGCGGGAGGAAGCGCAGCTCGTGATCGATGAGAGCGATGCGCTGCGTGTTGCGCGCGGCCGCGAGGAGCTCCTCCGCCTCGCCGGCATGCATGGCGGTCGGCTTCTCGAGCAACACGTGTTTGCCGGCCGCAAGCGCGGCGAGCCCCATCTCGCGATGTTCCGACGGGGGAGTGACGATCGAGATCAGATCGATGTCAGCGGACGCGATGAGCTCGCGCCAGTCGTCGTACGGCTGCACGTCGAGCTCGGCTGCGACTTCGCGCGTCCGCTCCGGTCGATGGCCGGCGATTGCGACCACGCGCAATCCCGCCTCGCGGAACGTCGGCACCTGCACGCGTGCTCCCCAGCCGGTCCCGACAATACCGATCGTTGCCATCTGCACAACCCCCTTGGCAGCCCGTTTGCGATGAACTCAGATCAATGGGCCGCAAACGCGATCTTATCGTTCCGATTCGGGACCGCAGGCAGCGGAAGCGCTACCTGACGCTGAAGAACTTTCGGAACGTGGTGATCGCGGTGGTCGTGATCTTCATCGGCATCTCCATTCAGTCCGAGATGCGCGGCACGAAGGGCGATTACGGACGTTTGATGCGTCGCGAGCTGCCCGAGCGGCCGCAGCCGGTGAAGAAACCGCTGGAGGTCGTCACCGAAGCGAAGGTGGCGCCGGTGCCCGACCAGACCCACGTCGATCCATTCCTGGTCGAGCCGCTCGAGCGCGAGCAGTGGCTGCACGGCGATCCGGGCGTGCCGATCACCACCGCGACCGCACTGGCCACGCCCCCCGCGCGCGCGGAGGCAGCGGTCGCATCGGGCGAGACCCGCGTGGCCATCGTCGGCGGGATCGAGGGCGTGACGGTCGTCAAACGCGAGCGGCAGAAGCCGGTCCTCTCCGGCGGGTTTGGCCGGCAGTAAGTGGAGCGGCGGGCTTTAGCCCGCCGAGCTATTGATGCTGTCGGCGGGCTGAA
>DASVRB010000254.1:0-7140 GCA_036388835.1 Thermoanaerobaculia bacterium
CGCCCCGCCCGCCCAGGTCCCTCGACTCACGCTCGGGATGACAGTGCGTGGCATGTAGACTCTCGCGCCTCAATGCCTCGCGATTTACCGATCGGGAACGGCTCGCTGCTGGTGGCGTTCGATGCGCAGTACCGCATCGCCGACTTTTACTTTCCGCGTGTGGGGATGGAGAACCACGCCGCGGGCAGGTCACGCTTCGGGGTGTTTTGCGACGGCGCGCTCCATCCGGTCGATGAAGGTCCGTGGCAGCGCACGCTCGAGTATCTGCGCGACACGCTGGTCACCGACGTTTTGCTGCAGAACAACGACCTCGGTCTGCGGCTTCGCTGCTACGACGCGGTCGATCCCGATTCGTGCGTGTTCGTGCGCAAGATCGTGGTGCGCAATCTGCGCAGCGAGGCGCGCGACATCAAGCTCTTCCTCCATCACGAGCTCGCGTTGTACGGCACGCCGGTCGGCGACACCGTGATGTTCGATCCGCTCTCGCGCGGGATCGTGCAGTACAAGTCGCGCCGCCATGTGCTGATCAACTGCGACGGCGGCATCAGCGAGTACGAATGCGGCCGCGGGCAGGCGGCGAACGGCGTCGGGACGTGGGCCGATGCGGAGGACGGTGTGCTGTCGATGCATGCCATCGCGCAGGGGAGCGTCGACTCGACGTTCGCGATCCCGCTGCACCTCGAGCCGAACGGCAGCGCCACGACGTTCTACTGGATCTCCGCCGCGAGAACTGAGGCCGAGGTGCGGAAGCTCGATGAGCAGGTACGGACGGAAGGGGTGGCGCACCTCCTCGCGCGCACCGGGTCGCACTGGTACACCTGGGTCAACAAGCCGGGCATCGACCTGCGCGATCTGCCGGACGAGATCATCGACCTCTATCGGCGCTCGTTGCTGGTCATTGCGACGCAGTGTGATCGCGACGGGGCCGTGCTCGCCGCGAACGATTCCGACATCGCCGGCGGGCACAACGATCACTACTCGTACGTCTGGGCGCGCGACGCGGCGTTCGTTTGCGATGCGATGGATCGCGCCGGTTTTCCGGAGATCACGCGGCGTTTTCTGCAGTTTGCGAACAACGTCATTCGCGACGACGGCTACCTGCTGCACAAGTACAACCCCGACGGCTCGCCCGCGCCGTTGTGGCATCCGTGGGTGCACGAAGGCGAGCAGCAATTGCCGATTCAGGAAGACGAGACGGCGCTGGTGGTCTGGCTCTTAGCGCGGCATTACGAGCGGACGCGCGACCTCGATCTGCTGCGCAGCGTTTACAAGCGCCTGGTCGTTGCGGCGGGTGATTTCCTGCTGCGCTTTCGCGATCCCGAGACCGGCCTGCCGCGTCCGAGCCTGGATATGTGGGAGGAACGTTTCGGCGTCTTCACGTTCACCTGTTCGGCGGTCTGGGCAGGGCTGAACGCGGCCGCGGAGCTCGCGAATCTCTTCAACGATCAGGAGCGCCGCGCGGCGTACGGCAAAGCAGCCGGCGAGGTGCGCGCGGCGATGAAGAAGCACCTCTGGATCGAAGAAGAGGGGCGATTCGCGCGCGGCCTGACGCGCGGTGAAGGCGGCACGCTGACGCTCGATCGCACGGTCGATTCCTCGACCTTCGCCGCGTTCTACCTCGGCGTTTTCCCATCGTCGAGCGCGATGATCGACGGCACGATGCGCGCGGTGCGCGAGAAGCTCTGGGTGCGCACCGAAATGGGCGGCGCGGCACGTTACGAGAACGACGGATATCACCGTATTTCGGCCGAAATCGAGCGTGTTCCGGGCAATCCATGGATCCTCTGCACGCTCTGGCTCGCCGAGCACGTCATCGCGAAAGCGACGACGGTCGACGGACTGCAGCGCGCGCTCGATCTCGTCCGCTGGGCGCGCGCGAAAGCGACGCCGTCGATGATCCTCCCCGAGCAGATCGATCCGTACGACGGCCAGCCGCTGTCGGTCGCGCCGCTCACCTGGAGCCACGCGCAGGTGATCTCGCTCGTGCATGGGTATCTGGATGCGTTGCAGCGGCTGCGCTGAGGTGCACCTTGACGTGTCATTCCGCGCGTCAGCGCGGAATCCCCTGCAGACAGGCAGCGGTGTAGCGCTTCGGCAGGGGATCCCGCGCTGACGCGCGGGATGACACGACAGAACCAGCCGCGCTGTCGCGACGCACGGTTGCGTTCGCTCTCCTAACCTCCTACATTCGTCCGCCGGAGGAGATTCGCATGGCGGGTAAAGCAGACGTGATCGATGCGATGGCGGAGCAGGCCGGCATCACGAAGAAAGAGGCGGCAGCGGCGTTCGACGCATTCGTTCGTTACGTCTCCGAGACGTGTCAGAACGGCGATCGCTGCGCGATTCCGGGGCTCGGCAGTTTTCAGGTGACGCAGCGCAACGCGCGCGAAGGCCGCAACCCGCGCACGAAAGAAAAGATCACGATCCCGGCCTCGAAGAACGTGAAGTTCAAAGCGGGAAAAGACCTGCGCGATCTCCTCAACGTCGCGCCGAAAAAGACGCGGAAAAAATAGTTGCTGGTTGTTGGTTGCTGGTTACTTGTCAGGCAGTGCCTGGACGTCAGGCGTCGAGTCACAAGCAACCAGTAACCAGCAACCAGCAACAAACCTCACGCCCACCGTTTCGGCAGAAACAACTCCTCGTAGAGATTGAGCGCGTAGCGGTCGGTCATGCCGGCGATGAAGTCGATGGCCAGGCGCTCGACCGGCTCGCCGCTGGTGGTGTCGAGGTAGCGCTCCGGGTTCGCGACCACGTATTCGAAGAGCACGGTCAGGATCTTCTGCGCTTTCTCGAATTCGCCGCGTACCTGCGGGATGAGGTACATGTTCTCGAACATGTATTTGCGCAGCGCTTCGAGGGCCTGTTCGACTTCGGGCGTCATCGAGATCGCCTCGTAATCGCACGCGAGCGTCGCGTTGATCACGTCGCGCACCATCCGATCGATGCGCTGACTGCCGGTCGCGCCGAGGGTCTCGCGAATGTCGCGAGGGAGGTCGTCCTCGCGAATCAGACCGGCGCGAATGCCGTCGTCGATGTCGTGATTGACGTACGCGATGATGTCGGAGATGCGCACGATGTCGCCTTCGAGCGTCAGCGCGCGCGACTTCGGACGTTTCCGCAGCAGCTCGCCCTTCTCCCCTTTCGAGTGCTTGAGGATGCCGTCGCGCACTTCGATGGTGAGGTTGAGGTCTTCGAGCGTTTCGACGACGCGCACCGATTGGCGGTAGTGATCGAAGCCGCCGTGAACGAGTTTGTTCAGCGCGGCCTCGCCGGCGTGTCCGAATGCGGAGTGGCCGAGGTCGTGACCGAGGCCGATGGCCTCGGTGAGCACTTCGTTGAGGCGCAGCGATTTCGCGATCGTCCGTCCGATCTGCGTGACTTCGAGGACGTGCGTGAGTCTGGTGCGGTAGTGATCGCCCTCGGGTGCAAGGAACACCTGCGTCTTGTGCTTCAGACGCCGGAACGCTTTGCAGTGCACGATGCGGTCACGGTCGCGCTGGTACGACGGCCGGATGTCGTCTTCCGGCTCCGCGCGATCGCGTCCGCGCGTCTCCGCCGATCTTGCTGCGCGGGGAACGAGCGTCTCGAATTCGATGCGCTCGAGCATCTCGCGAATGGTCATGGGTGGAGTCTATCCCGCGTGTCGGAAGCAAGTGGAGGACAGGCAATCCTGCCTGTCCTCTCGTGCGTCGTGCGAGGAAAAGGGGGACAGGCATGATTGCCTGTCCTCCACTTGCGTCATGCGAGGAAAAGGGGCAGGCGTGATTGCCTGTCCTCCACTTTCAGCGCACGGAACGCCGTTTCGCAGGCTTCGCCGGCGGCTTCGGTGCAGGTCCCATCACTTCGTGCACGACGAGCTTCGACAGCGAGGTCGGATTGCCGGCGTTGTCGTACGCGGTGACGGTGACGTGGTTCCAGCCGTTCTGCAGTGCGATCGGGCCGGCGGCCCAGGAGGTGGTGCCGCGCGCGACGACGTCGACGGGGCTCGTGCCGCTCACGTGCAGTTTCACCGAGGCGATGCCGTTCGCGTCGGCGGCCGTGCCGCTGAACGAGTAGAGACGCGCGTCGTTCATCACCGGCGCCGCGAACGTCAGCGTCGGTGCGGTGACGTCGGACGTGCCGGGGAAAACGAGCATGGTCACGCTCTGCGCAGGGAGAGTGATGCTCGTGTTCGCGGCAACGTTCGCGCCCTGCGCGATGCCGGCCGCGGTCAATTGCCAGCGCTGCGCGTTGCCGGTCGGGGTGTAATTCGCGAGCTGCGGCAGCACGGTCGCTGTCGAGGTGAGCTGCTTGTTGATCAGCACGATCGTGAGTGCGGCGTCGCTGCTGCGGATCGCGGCGAAGGCGGAGACGTTGTCGGGATTCGGCGCGACGGCGCGGACGCTGATGTCGCCGAACGTCGACTTTGCACCGTCGTAATTGCGGAACATCTTCATCGCGTTGTAGGCGGGCGTGCCGGTGTCGGGCGTCACCCAGCGCGTGGCCATGTCGACCCCTTCACGCCCGAAGATGCCGAGGACGTCCGCCTGCGCGGTCGCGCCATTCATGTGTGCGTCGGCGCCCCAGCTGTATTCAGTGATGCCGATCGGCGTCAGCGGATCGTAGCGGTCGACCCACTCCTTTAGTCGCGGGATGAGGCGCACCTTGTCGGAGATCCAGGTTTCATCGGTGTAGCTAGGGTCCCACAGCGAGCGCGTGGAGCGGTTGCGGCGCAACTGCATCGCGTCGGTGGTCGTGGTCGAGTACTCGCCGCCCTGCGGGTAGTAGTGCACGGTGAAGATGTCGACCAGTTTGCGGCCGCTGTTCTGTTCGTACTCGTGGATGCGCGCGAGCAGCCACGGCAGATAGTCCCAGCCGCCGTGCGCCATCTTGTCGGGGAGGTTGCCCCAGTTGTTCGTGCGCGCGCCGTACTGCTGGTCGTAGCCGCTGAGCAGATATCCGCTCCAGCCCCACTCCTCCGGCGCGGCGACGCGCGCGTTCGGATCGATCGATTTCACCTTCTCGCCGTAGTCGATGATCTTCGCCAGCATCTCGTCCATGGTCGGCGCGGTCGGACGGACGTCGCGATGCGTGCCGTGCCAGATGGACGGCTCGTTGTCGAGGATGTAGTAGCGAACGCCGGTCGTGTTCGCGCTCCCCCACTTCGTCGTGAGGTGCTGGACCCAGCCGGCCATGAAGCTCGAATCGACCGGCGTGTTCGCGTCGTGCGGATCGTTGTTGGTGATGAGCGTGCCGTCGGTGCGCACGCCGTTTCCGGCGTCGGGAAACCACTGCCAGTCGGCCTGCTGCTGCGCGCCGTATTTCGCGATCGAGAAACTGGAGAGGCGCTGCCGATTCGGGCCGAGCTTCGCGACCCAGCCGATCATCGGAATCGTGATCATCGGTTGCGCGCCGCCGTTCTTCGTCTCCTGGATGAAGGTGTCGGTCTCTTCACCTGCGACGGCCGGACCGTGCTCGAGCGATTGATAGAACCAGTCGTGCGCGTGATTGGCGGCGTTCTGCTGCCAGTTGTAGCGCGTGGTGGTGTTGCCGCCGGAACGATTGAGCTGGACGTTCAGGTCGAGGAGTTGTGCGGTGGACGCGAAGTTGACGCCGTAGATCTGCGGGTTGATGCGATGACGGTCGGCCGCCGCGTCGACGTTGATGGTCGTGACGGTTTGTGCGAGGACGAGTGCGAGAGCGAAATTCACTCGCGCACGGTAGCGGCTGGTCGGAAGATCAGGCCGTGAGGCAGGTCACGCTGCGTTATGCGAGAAGGTCGCCGCGGAAAATCGTAACCGCTCGTCCACCGAGCTTCACGCGATCGCGCTCGAGCCGCACGTGCACCACGCCGCCGCGTTTGGAGGCCTGATAGCCGAGCATCTCGCTCTTGCCGAGACGCGCGCTCCAGTACGGCGTGAGGCAGCAGTGCGCGGAGCCGGTCACCGGATCTTCATCGACGCCGACACCCGGCGCGAAGAAGCGCGAGACGAAGTCGAACTCGCTCGTGGCCGGACGGCTGGTGACGACGACGCCGCGCACCGGAATCGTGCGCAAACGGGCGTGATCGGGTGCGAGCGCACGCACGATCTCTTCGGACTCGACTTCGACGAGCAGGTCGAATTTGTTGCGGCCGACGTAGACGGCGGTCGTGACGCCGAGCGCGTCGAGCATTCCTTCCGGCGCATCGCTCTGCTCTTCCGGCGTCGCCGGGAAATCGAGCTCGATCCGATCGTCGCGCCGCTCGGCGGTGAGGATGCCGCTCTGCGTGTGAAAGCGTGCGATGTCAGTCGCGCCCAGCAGTTGCTCTTCCCACAACGCATGCGCGGTCGCAAGCGTCGCATGCCCGCAGAGCGCGACCTCGGCCGACGGAGTGAACCAGCGCAGCGAGAAGCCGTCGGCAATCGGCAGGACGAACGCGGTCTCGGAGAGATTCATCTCCGCCGCGACGTCCTGCATCCACGGCGATTCGCGCTCGCGATCGAGCAGGCAGACCGCGGCCGGATTGCCGCGAAACGGCTCGGAGGTGAACGCATCGATCTGGAGGAGTTTCATTGCGGAGGGAAGCGTGTCATCCCGCGCGGCGCACGGGATGACACTTCCGGGAGATCAGAAGCCGGCGACTTTCGCGCCCTTGCCGTACATCGAGCGGACGAAGCCGAACCCGAGAATGAATACGCCGAGGAGGCAGAGATCGCGGAACGTGTTGCCGTACATCGTCGGATAGTGATTGCTGATCATCGTGAAGATGAGCGGCACCGACATGAACGTGTTGTGGCGCGAGCGGAGGCCGGCCTGCGCGACCAGCGTGGCATCGGGGCCGGTGCCTTCCTTCGTCGCGGCGATGATCTTCTTCTGGTACGGCCAGATCACCATCCAGACGTTCGCGGCCATCATCGTGCCGAGAATCAGGCCGGTGTGCAGGTAGAGCGAGCGTCCGCCGAAACGGCCGACGTGCTCGAGGAAGAGGTAGACCGCCGCGAGCAGCAGGAGCACGATCGTGTTCGCAACGATGATGTTCTTCACCGACTTCATCACCGCGTTGTAGACGACGAACCCGACCGCCAGGATCGCCACCACGATGCCGAGCCAGAGCCACGGGTTGTTGTTCGGGTCGGTCGGATCTTCGAAGACGATTTTCGAGTGGTAGTAAATGAGGCC
>DASVRB010000255.1:0-3482 GCA_036388835.1 Thermoanaerobaculia bacterium
GCGGGCTTCAGCCCGCCGAACATCATCAAAACGTCGGCGGGCTGAAGCCCGCCGCTCCACTCAATGATGATGTTGATGCGCGTCCGCGCTGCCATACCCTCGCAGCTGCGCGTACATCACGTTCTGCTGCTTCGATAGAAGCGCGCGCGTTTCGATGTGCGCGGCGAGATGCGTGTAGCGCAGGCGGCCCTGCAGCGTCGCGATCTGCGCGGTCAGTGAGGCCAGCAGCTTCTGATCGATAGTCGTTGCGGCAAACGCACGATCGAGGCGCGTCTCCAGCTCCAGGATCTCGGCGCCGAGCTTCACCGCCTCGACATGCATCGCGTCGTAGATCTTCTGCACCGCGACGCGCTGCGCGTCGCTGAGCGCGAGCTTCTCCGTCAATTCGAGGACGTGCTTCGGACCGGGGTGGCCGTTCAGTTCCGCCGCCATGGCCAGCCCCATGCCGGCGCCTTCGCGAAGCTGCTTCGCGTCGGCGGGCGACACCGCTTTGATGTCGCGCGTCTGCGCCGAAACGTAGGGCGATTCCTGGGCGGTGAGAGGGAAGGCGAGGAGGGAGGCGAGGAGGGAGGCGAGGAGCAGGTTGCGCATGCCCCGCATCATCGCAGCGAAAACGCAGAGGCGGTGTGTCACCGCCCCTGCGAAAGTGCGACGAAGTGCTACAGCGTCAGCGCCGGTCGCCGCCGCCGAAGAGGCGGAGCAGCATGAGGAAGAGGTTGATGAAGTCGAGGTAGAGCGCGAGCGCGCCGAAGACCGCGAGGTTCGTGCGCAGCTCAGGAGCGGTCGCGTACGCCTTCAGCTTCTGCGTGTCGTACGCCGTCAGCCCGAGGAACACGAACACGCCGATGAACGAGATCGCGAATCCGAGAGCGGGCGACTTCAGGAAGATGTTGATGACGCTGCAGATGATGATGCCGATCAGCCCCATGAACATGAACGAGCCGACCGACGTCAGATCGCGCTTCGTCACCATGCCGTAGACGCTCATCGCCCCGAACATGCCGGCGGCCGTGAAGAACGCCTGATAGATCGCGGTCGCCGTGTAAACGAAGAAGATCGAGCTGAGCGACAGCCCCATCAAGGCTGAGAACAGAAGAAACGTCGTGATCGCCGCGCCGGGCGACATCTTCGTGATGCGCACGCCGAGGAACAGCGACAAGCCGAGCGGCGCGAAGATCACCACCCAGCGGAGCGGCGTCCCGAACACCAACTGCTGCATTTGCGGAGAGCTCACGACCCACAAGGCCGCGGCCGCCGTGACCATGAGACCCATGAACATCCACAGGTACACGGAACGGATGAACTCGCGCTCGCGAACGGCGGTGTCCGCGGTGCGGCCGTCGATCCAGGCCGGCTGCTCCCCTCGATACGGGTATTGACTCATTTCGATTGACCCTCCAGTCGCGCGATTCTAACAACGTTCATGCCGTCGCCTACTCCCTTGCTCCGCCGGAATTCACAATGCTAGACTCAGGTTTCGAAGATTAGCTGAATTTGATAGCGTGACACTCACATCAGTCACGCACCTCAAGAAGGAGAACAAACTATGTCCAAGATCATCGGCATCGACCTCGGTACGACGAACTCCGTCGTCGCGGTCATGGAAGGCAACGAGCCGAAGGTCATCGTGAACGCCGAGGGGAGCCGCATCACCCCCTCCGTCACCGGGTTCGCCAAGAACGGCGAGCGCCTGGTCGGTCAGGTCGCGAAGCGCCAGGCCGTCACGAACCCTGAAAACACCATCTTCTCCATCAAGCGCTTCATGGGACGCAAGTTCAACGAAGTCAACGAAGAGATGAAGATGGTCCCGTACAAGGTGACCCAGGCTTCCAACAGCGACGTTCGCGTCGACATCAACGGCAAGATGTACTCGCCGCCCGAAATCTCCGCGATGATTCTGCAGAAGCTCAAGCAGGCCGCGGAAGACTACCTCGGCGAGAAAGTCGAGCGCGCCGTAATCACCGTCCCGGCGTACTTTAACGATTCGCAGCGCCAGGCCACTAAAGACGCGGGCGAGATCGCCGGCCTCAAAGTCGAGCGTCTCGTCAACGAGCCGACCGCCGCGGCGCTCGCGTACGGGCTCGACAAAAAGAACAACGAAACCATCGCGGTGTACGACTTCGGCGGCGGTACGTTCGACATCTCCATCCTCGAAGTCGGCGACGGCGTCGTGGAAGTGAAGTCGACCAACGGCGACACGCACCTCGGCGGTGACAACGTCGACCAGAAGCTCATCGACTGGATCATCGACGAGTTCCGCAAAGACCAGGGCATCGACCTGTCGAAAGACAAGATGGCCCTGCAGCGCCTCAAGGAAGCGGCCGAAAAGGCGAAGATCGAGCTTTCGTCGACCATGTCGACCGACATCAATCTCCCGTTCATCACCGCCGACGCGTCCGGTCCGAAGCACCTCAATCTCAACCTCACCCGTGCGAAGTTCGAGCAGCTCATCGGCGACATCGTGCAGCGCACCATGGGCCCGCTGAAGCAGGCGCTCTCCGACGCCGGCGTCGACCCGAAGAAGATCGACGAGGTCGTGCTGGTCGGCGGCTCGACGCGCATCCCGATGGTCCAGCAGATCGTCAAGGATTTCTTCGGAAAAGAGCCCCACAAGGGCGTCAATCCGGATGAAGTCGTGGCGATCGGCGCGGCCGTGCAGGGTGGCGTGCTCGGCGGCGACGTCAAGGACGTCCTGCTGCTCGACGTCACTCCGCTGTCGCTCGGCATCGAGACCCTCGGCGGCGTGATGACGAAGCTCATCGAGCGCAACACCACCATCCCGACGCGCAAGTCCGAGACTTTCTCCACCGCGGCCGACAATCAGACCTCGGTCGAGATCAAGGTCTTCCAGGGCGAGCGCGAAATGGCGGCGGCGAACAAGCTCCTCGGCGCGTTCCACCTCGTCGGCATTCCGCCGGCGCCGCGTGGCATCCCGCAGGTCGAGGTCACGTTCGACATCGACGCGAACGGCATCATGAACGTCTCGGCGAAGGATCTCGGCACCGGCAAGGAGCAGAAGATCACGATCACCAGCTCCTCCGGTCTGTCGAAGGACGACGTCGAGAAGCTCGTGCGCGACGCCGAAACGCACGCTGAAGAAGACAAGAAGCGTCGCGAGGAAGTGGAAGCGAAGAATCAGCTCGACTCACTGGTCTATCAGGTCGAGAAGATGCTGAGCGAAAACCGCGACAAACTGCAGGGATCCGACGTCCAGACGCTCGAAGCCGCAATCGGCGACGCGCGCAAGGCGATGGAACAGGGCGGCGCCGAGAACATGCGCTCCGCCATGGACAACCTGCAGAAGGCCTCGCACAAGCTCGCGGAAGTCATGTACCAGCAGGCCGGCAGCCAGCCTGGTGCAGGCGCCCCGGGCGGCCCGGACGCAGGCGCCGGTGCGTCGAAGGACGACGTCATCGAAGCCGAAGTGGTCGACGAGAACAAGTGACGTGGCGCGCTCGCGCGCCACGTCATCCTGAGCGAAG
>DASVRB010000256.1:0-4498 GCA_036388835.1 Thermoanaerobaculia bacterium
CTCAGGATGACGGGAGGGTAGGTTTCCGCGAGGCGTACAAAACAAAAGGCGCCCTTGCGGGCGCCTTTTAACAAGAGCGGGTAAAGAGCAAATCAGACCGTCGCGGCCTCGCCCATTGTGGACCGGTCCTCTTCGCTGGCCGGACGGCGGCGGCGGAACCACTCCTGGACGTCGTCGAAGATGCTGTAGAGCACCGGCGTCGCGAGAAGGGTGAGCAGGAGCACGAGGGTCTGGCCGCCGATGATGGTGGCACCGATGGCGCGGTTGGTCGCGGCGCCGGCGCCGCTGCTGACGACGAGCGGGACCATGCCGGCGACGAATGCCACTGTGGTCATGAGAATCGGACGCAGACGATCGCGGTTCGCCTCGCGAATTGCGTGCGGACGATCGAGGCCGCGCTCGCGGAGCTGGTTCGTATGGTCGACCTGCAGAATCGAGTTTTTCTTGACGATACCGAACAGCACCACAATGCCGAGGGCCGAGAAAATATTGACCGATTCATTGAGCAGCACCAGCGACAGCAGCGCGAACGGCACGGTCATCGGCAGCGACAGCAGAATCGTGATCGGGTGAACCCAGCTCTCGAACTGCGCCGCCAGAATCAGGTACATGAAGACGATCGACAGGATGAATGCGAGCATGAAATTCATGCCCATCTCCTGCTGCTCTTTCGCGCGGCCGGTGAAGCCGTACGAATAGGTCGTCGGCATGTTCAGCGCTTTCGCTTTTTCCTGCAGCAGGTTCATGACGGTGGCCGATGAATAACCAGGCTGCATGTTCGCCAGCACCATGACCATGCGCCGGCGGTTGTAGCGATTGATGACCGACGGGCCGGTCCCTTCGTTCATGGTGACGAGGTCGTCGAGCTTCACAGTGCTGCCGGTCGCCGACGGCACTTCGATCTGCGAAATCCCGGCGACGTTACGCCGCGCCTGTTCGTCGGCGCGGACGTGCACTTCGTATTCTTCGCCGCCTTCGTAATAGCTGGTGGCCTGCTGGCCGCCGACCAGAACATTGAGCGTGGCGGCGAGGTCCTGCACGCGGACGCCGAGGTCGGTCGACTTGTCGCGATTGATGCGTACTGCAAGTTCCGGCTTGCCGACGATGAAATTCGTATCGACGTCGGTCGTGCCGAGTTTCGGATCCTTGATGGCCTCGGTGAGCTGGCGCGAGTATTTGTCTAGCTGCGCGAGATCCGGTCCGCCGAGCCAGAACATGACCTCGGCGTCTGTACCGCCGCCGAATTCATTGACCGGCGCAACGGCCGTGCGCAGATTGAGGGTCTGATACTGCGGCAGCACGTCCTTACGCACGCGGTCCATGATCGCGTACTGATTGTCGCGTTTCGTGGCGTCGCCGAGCTTCACGTAAATCGTGCCGGAATTGAGCGTCTGCTGCGGATCGTCGCCAATGGTCACGACCGTGTTCTGTACGCCGGCGACCTGGCGCACGCGTGACGCGATCGACTCCAGAATGGTCATTGTGGTGTCGACGCTCGCCCCTTCAGGCGCGCGCACCGTCACCGCAAACTGGCCTTCGTCGTCGTACGGCAGGAACGTCTTGTCGACGATCGAGAACAGCGGCACCGTCGACAGGAAGACGAGGAACATCAGCACGACGATCACCCAGCGGTGGGCCATCGACCAGTCCAGCATCTTCATGTACGTCCGCTCGATGACGGCATAGAGGCCTTTATCGCGCGTACCGCCACCCTCGGAATGATTGAGGTCTTCGCGCTTCAGGTAACGGGCCGCCATCATCGGCGTGAGCGTGAACGAGACGAGCAGCGAGACCGCGATTGCGAACGCCATCGTCACACCGAACGAGTACATGAATCGCCCGACTACGCCGGCCATGAACGCAACCGGCAGGAAGACGACGATGAGCGAGAGCGACGTGGCCATGACGGCGAGGCCGACTTCTTTGGTACCGGCCACCGCCGCTTCGGCCGGAGACATCTTCTTCTCTTCCATCCAGCGGAAGATGTTCTCGAGCACGACGACCGCGTCGTCAATGACGATGCCGACCGCCAGCGTCAATGCGAGCAGCGTAATGATGTTGAGCGTGAAGCCCATGTACGACATCGCCGCGAACGTGGCAATGAGCGAGCTCGGAATTGCCACTGCTGCAATGAGCGTCGGGCGCGATGTTCGTGCGAAATAGAGGAACATCCCGACGCCGATCAGGATCGCTACCGGAATGGCAATGCTGCGCGGCAGCGGAATGGAGTGGCCCCAGACCAGCGTGTACAGCAGCAGGGTCGCGCCGATCATCAGCAGGACGTGCCAGAAGCGCGGGCTGGAAAGGAACAGCCACACAATGAGCGCGGCGAAAATCGAGCCGAGGATGAGGTGCTCTTTGACGGCGCCGACCGCAGCCAGAACGAACTCCGACTGGTCGCGAATGACGTCGAGCTTGTAGCCGGCCGGCACCTGCGGACGAATTTCCTCGACGCGCTCTTTGATGCCGTCGACGACTTCAATTGCGTTGGTGCCGGACTGTTTACGGATCTGTACGACGACCGCCGATTTGCCGCCCACAGTGGCCGCCGACTCGACCTCGGCCATGCTGTCTTCAATGCGCGCAATGTCGCGAATGCGGATTGCGGTGCCATTGAGATTCGCAACAGGGATATTGCCGAATTCCTGCGGCGAGGTGACGCGGCCATACGTGCGGAGGGTCAGATCGCGCAATCCCTGCTCGACCTTACCGCCGGGGATCTGAATGTTCTGTGACTGCAATGCAGACACGACGTGCGCGGCGGTGAGGCCCTGCGCCGAGAGTTTGGCATTGTCGACCACGACATTGATCTGGCGTGGACGCGCGCCAATGACGAGCACCTGACCGACGCCGCTGACGGTTTCCAGACGGCGGCGAAGGTTCTTGTCGACATATTCAGAAATGTCGCGCTGTGAACCGGGGCCGGAGACCGCAATGGTCACGACCGGAATCGCACCGGGATCGAAGTTCTGCACGATCGGCGGCTCGGCATCCGTGGGGATGTCGCCCATGATCGACGAGATCTTGTCGCGCACTTCCTGCGTCGCGACGTCGCGATTCTTTTCGAGATCGAACGAGATCATGACGACCGACACGTTCTCGGAGGAGAACGAGGTCAGCTCGTTGATGCCGCTGATGGTATTGACCGACTCTTCGATCTTGTCCGTGATCTCGGTCTCGATCTCTTCAGGCGCGGCGCCGGGCAGTACGGTCGTCACAATGACGAACGGAAACTCGACATTGGGGAAGCGGTCGACACCGAGTTTCAAATAGGAGAACGCGCCGATGACCACGAGCGCCAGGATGATGACGGTCGCAAATACGGGGCGCCGGACGCAGATTTCCGCGAGTTTTTGCATGAGCTCTCCGAGCTGGTTATCGGTTGTCGGTTGTCAGTTGTCTGTGACGCTTCGCCCGGGCGGGAACGTACAGACAACCGACAACTGAGAACCGACAACACCAATTAATCGAGTTTCGTCTCCACACGGGCGAACAGGCCGGGGCGAAGGCGTCCGTCGGCGTTCTTGAATTCCGCTTCCGCGAACATGGTGCGCGTGCGCGGATCGATCACACCGCCGATGGTTTTGACGGTCCCTTCGAACGTTTCATTGGGATACGGGTCGACGCGCGCGGTGACGCGGTCGCCGCTCTTGATGCGGCCGAGGTAACGCTCGGGGACCTGGAAGCGAAGCTTGAGCGGCGAGAGCTGCACGACCACGAACGCGACGCCGCCGTCGCCGAGGCGAGCGCCGACGTCGGTGCGCTTCTCGGCAACGATGCCGTCGACCGGCGAACGGAGCGTCGAGTCGGCGATCTGCTGTTGCAGCAGCGCCACCTGCGCGCTCGTGCCCGAGAGCGCCGCGCTGGCCTGATCGAAAACGGCCTGCGAGCGGTCGAGCGTCGCCTTCGGAATCGAGTCTTTCGCGCTGAGACCGCGCTTCCGCTCGAGGTCGCGCGCCGCTTCGTCACGCGCCGCTTTCGCGCGCGCCACTTCGGCCTGCGCGGCCTGCAGATTCAGGCGCGCGTAATCGCTTTCGAGCAGCAGGACCGGCTGTCCGCGGCGAACGCGCGTTCCTTCGTCGACATACAACTTTGCGACGCGGCCAGGCGTTTTCGGCGAGAGCTCCGAACGGACCGGCGATACGAATTCGCCAGTTGCGGTGAGCAGGTTCGCGCTCGACGTCGCATCGGCGGCCGCAGCTGCGGTGTCGGACGATGCGGCGGTTGCGGTCGCGATCTGCGCCACGTCCTGCGGCAGTGGCGGGGCGGCCTGCGTCGACGTCGCCGTCGCGGCGGCCGTATCGGCCTTCGACTCATCGCCACCGCAGGCGGCGAGGGTGAGGGACAGTAGAGCAATGATGAGGATGAGGGGACGCTTCGTCATTTTGTCACTCCAACAGACTCTTTGATCGCACCGGCCGCGTGCCAGACGCGGAGCTCGGCGAGATCACGATTGAGAGTTTCTTCAGCCACCGCGCGGCGCGCGTCGGCGAGCGAG
>DASVRB010000257.1:0-12479 GCA_036388835.1 Thermoanaerobaculia bacterium
TCGGCCGTAATGACGTCTTTGTTGCCGGTCGACGTCACGAAGATGTCGGCGCGGTCGACGACGCTTTCCAGCGTCCGGATCTCGAATCCTTCCATTGCAGCCTGGAGGGCGCAGATCGGATCGATCTCCGTGACCACGACGCGCGCGCCCTGGCCGCGCAGTGCCTGCGCGCAGCCTTTGCCGACTTCGCCGAAGCCACAGACCACCGCCAGCTTGCCGGCGATCATGACGTCGGTGGCGCGATTGAGGCCGTCGATGACGGAGTGGCGGCAACCATAGATATTGTCGAATTTCGACTTGGTCACCGAGTCGTTGACGTTGATGGCCGGGAAGAGCAGCGTTCCGGCTTCCTGCATCTGATACAGGCGGTGCACGCCGGTGGTGGTCTCTTCCGAAACGCCGCGCAGGTCTTTGGCGATGCGGGTCCAGCGCTGCGGGTCGCGGGTCAGCTCACTGCGCAGCAGGTCGAGAATGACGCCCCACTCTTCCGGCTCGTCGGACGGCTGGAAATCGGGAACGCGGCCTGCGCCTTCGAATTCGACGCCTTTGTGCACGAGGAGGGTCGCGTCGCCGCCGTCATCGACGATGAGGGTCGGGCCGCTTCCGTCCGGCCACATGAGCGCCTCGGACGTGCACCACCAATACTCTTCGAGCGTTTCGCCCTTCCAGGCGAAAACCGGAATTCCGCGCGGGTTTTCGATCGTGCCGCCGGTTTCCGGGCGGCCGACCACAACGGCGGCCGCGGCGTGGTCCTGCGTCGAGAAAATGTTGCAGCTCACCCAGCGCACGTCGGCGCCGAGCTCCGCGAGCGTCTCGATCAGAACTGCAGTCTGCACGGTCATGTGGAGCGAGCCCATGACGCGCGCACCGCGCAGAGGCTTGTCTTTGCCGTATTTCGCGCGCACTGCCATGAGGCCCGGCATTTCGTGCTCGGCGAGACGGATTTCGTTACGGCCGAGAACGGCCTGATTCAGATCGCGGACCTTGTACGGCTCGCGGTTCGCCGACACAGCGGCGTCGAACTGATGGGTAGTCGTAGATTCGAGAGTAGCAGTCACTGATCGTTGCTCCTGATTTGTGCTTGTCCAGGCACCTTGGCGAGTCCTTGCGGAGGGTGCGCAGGCGGGTACGAGAAACCGGAAGTCTACCCGAAGCGGGAAAAATCCCGGAAGAGGCCGTAAGGCTGAGGTGGCACGCCGCGGCCGCGCGTTTCATCTACATAGATGCGCGCCGGCCGAGCACAGTAGACGCGCCAATCGGCGGCGGAGCGCTCGTGTACCATGCCGCGCCATGGCTGCGTCTGACAGACGGATTCCCCTTCACACGAAGATCCTGCTCGGCCTGGTCGCGGGTGCGGCTGTCGGCGGGACGCTCAACAGTGTCATGGGCGCGGACAATCCGCAGCTCATCTTCGTAGCCGACAACATCACGAATCCGGTCGGTCAGCTTTTCCTCCGTCTGCTCCTGCTGATCGTCGTGCCGCTGGTTTTCTCCAGTCTCGTCAGCGGCGTGGCCGGCCTCGGGGATCTCCGTCGCGTCGGTCGCATCGGCTTCAAGTCGCTCGTCTACACGCTGATCATTTCGGCGATCAGCGTGGTCATCGGACTAGTGCTCGCGAACACGATCAAACCGGGCAAACGCGTTTCCCCCGAGGTCAGCGCGCAGCTCGCCGCCCGCTACAACGAAGACGCCACCAAACGGGTGACCAGCGCCATCGGCGGTCCGACCGAATCGGACGCGCCGCTGCTCAAGCTCGTCAAGACGATCGTTCCGACCAACGTCTTCTATTCGGTCGGCCGCGAAACGCCGGACATGCTCGGACTGATGTTTTTCGCGGTCTTTCTCGGCGCCTGTCTGACGATGGTCGACAAGGAGATCGCCTCGCCGCTGCTGCGCGTACTGGAAGCGGTGTTTGCGGCGACCGAAGTGGCGATTCAGATCATCATGCGGCTCGCGCCGATCGCGGTGTTCTGTCTGCTCTTCACGATGACGGCGCGGTTCGGCTTCGGCCTGCTGGCGAGCCTCGGCTGGTTCGTGCTGACGGTCCTTCTTGGACTGTCGCTGCACATGTTCGGCGTCTATTCGCTTTCGGTCTGGCTGCTGTCGCGCATCAATCCGCTCGAATTCTTCCGCCGCATCAAGACCGCGATGATCACGGCGTTCTCGACGTCGTCATCGAACGCCACGCTGCCGACTGCATTGCGCGTTTCCGAGGAAAACCTCGGCGTGCCGCGCGACATCAACTCGTTCGTGCTCACAGTCGGTGCGACGGCAAACCAGAACGGCACCGCGCTTTATGAAGGTGTGACCGTGCTGTTTCTCGCGCAGCTCGCCGGCGTCGACCTGTCGCTCGCCCAGCAATTGATGGTCGTCTATCTGGCGATCCTCGGCGGCGTCGGCACGGCCGGCGTTCCCTCCGGCTCCATCCCTTTCATCATCGTCGTGCTCGCGCAGATCGGCGTTAATCCCGGCCTGATTGCGATCATCCTCGGCGTCGATCGCATCCTCGACATGTGCCGCACGACTCTCAATGTGACGGGCGACATCACCATCGCCACGTACGTTGCGCGCTCGGAGGGATTCGAGCTGTTGAAGGATAAGCCGCAGGCCGCCGCGGTCGATCTGTAAGCGTGCGACAATCGGACCTGTCGTTTCCGAAATCATCCGAAAAAGGTCCGAATGTCCGTTTTGTTCGAAACGCGCGCCGTCGAGCGCACCTATGCACCCGAGGTCTGTCCGTACGAGACCGTCATCATCGACGTCACGCATCGTTGCAACATGACGTGCGCGAACTGCTACGTCCCGAATCGCGAAATCCCCGATCTCGACGCGGCCTGGCTCGTCTCGATCTTTGCGCGCTTGCCGCGCGGACGCTACATCCGTTTCGTCGGCGGTGAGCCGACGCTCCGCAACGACCTGCCGGACCTGATTCGCCAGGCGCGCGAGCACGGACATCATCCCGTTGTCGTCTCGAACGGACTGCGCATGGCCAGCCGCGACTACGTCCGGTCGCTGAAGGAAGCGGGGCTGCAGATCGCCTACCTCTCCTTCAACGGCGGCTTCGACGACGAGTTGTACTGGGCCATCGACGAAATGCGTTGCGCAGAGAAGAAGCGACTGGCATTCGCGAACCTCCGCGCGGAGCACATCTTCACCTCGATCGGCATGATCATCGTGCGCGGCCTCAACGAGCACGAAGTGCGGCCGGTGCTCGACGCGGTGAAGCGCTCGCGCAACGTGCGCGAGTTTCACCTCCGCTCCATCGGTGCGATGGGCCGGCACATGGAAAACCCGCCGCTTTCGCTCGACGAGCTGCTGACCGTGTTCGCGTCGGCCGCGGACGTCGATGCCGACACGATCGATCGCCGCGAGCGGACCGACACCTCGCACGACTTCACGTTCGGGCGGGTGCGGATGCAACTCACCGTGTGGCCGGACCTCGGCAGCACCACGCGCGGACGCCTCACCCCGGAAGGAGACGTCGCTCCGTTCATGGAGCACGTGATCGCAAATGAAGGCGGCTACTGATTTCGTCGAATCGCTCCTCGCGGTCTCGCGCGTCGCGCCGATGGCGGAGCATCCGTTCGTCCGCTCCGTCATCGACGGGTCGCTGTCGCGCGAGGCGCTGAAGCGGTACGCGATCGACATCGCGTCGATTGCGCACGTCTTCCCGAAACGGCTCGCGGCCGTGCTGTCGCTCTGCGATGACGCGGCAGTGCGGCGGTCGCTGCTCGCGAATCTTCTGGAAGAAGAAGGCGTCGTGGCCTTCGTTCCGGCGGAGGGCGTCCGGATCGTCGAAGCGCGCAGGCACGGCGTGATGGCCGACCGGTTCGCCCGCGCGGCCGGCGCATCGGACGACGAGCTCCGCCCCGAGCCGACGCCCGCGCGCTGGTTCGCCGAGGCGATTCACCGCGGCGACTGGCTCGGCGCGTTCAGCTTCTTCGCGATCGGACAGGAAGCGAACGTACCGGCGACGTTCCGGGCACTCATCGATCCGCTGATGAAGAACTACGGCATTGCGCTCGAAGATCTCGAGTTCCTGATCGAGCATTTCGAAGCGGACGAACGGCACGGGATCGAGTCGGCGCATCTCATCGCGCGGATCGCCACGACCGACGACGCTCGTTCGCGTGCACTCGAAGGGGCGCGCCGCGGCGGCATGTCGTGGTGGGCGTTCCACCGTGTGCACACCGACACGCGACGGGCGGCGACCGCCAGCGCATGACGCGTGCGGTCACGCGCGTCATGGCGACACTGACCGGCGCCGCGTTCGGAATCGTGCCGCGAAGACACCGATTCGCGGCGGCCCGGAAGCTCGCCCTCGCGGCCGCTCCGTTGTTGCGCGCATCGCGGCATTACCAGCGTCGCGGCTCCCTGCTCGACGGGTACCGTGAAGAGGCGGTGCGCCTCGCGCTGCATGCGATGCGGCGGCTGAGCATCACGTTCGATCCCGCACTGCGCGTCCGTGGCGCGACGCTGCCGGACGGCCCGGCCATCATCGCGTGCAGTCATTTCCTTCTGAACTTCGTCATGCTCCGCTGGATCCTCGATCGCGGCGATCCGCCGGCGATGATCGCGAACCACCCCGACCCGCTGATCTGCTATGTCGGCACGACTCAGCGCATCGACTCCCTCCATTCGGCCGGAGGCGTCCTCCTCGCGGTGCGCCAGCGGCTCGCGGCCGGACGCAAAGTGATGGTGATGATCGACGATCAGAATCCGGAGCGCGGCTACGTGCGCGTCGATACCGCGGCCGGTCCGCGGTATGTCTCCGGCGTCATGCACCGCTTCGCGGAACGGCTGAACGTGCCGCTCTACTTCGTGAACGTGTACGTCGATGCGGGCGGCGAGCTCGCCGCGGAGTTGCGCGCACTGCCACGGGACGCGGACGCCGCATTCGAAGCCTCGTGCCGCTACCTGACGGAGGACGCGGCCCGGATCGAGCGGTAAGCAGCTAGAATGAACGGTCCAACTCGGGCGGAACGGGCATGAGAGCGGGCAATATCGATCGGGTGAAGCGCCGCGTACTGCAGGAAGCAGTCGCCGAAAACGTCGACATCATGCGCGGCCTGCCCCCGCGCGCGCTGCGCCCGACCTCGCGCTGGAGCCGCGCCTGGATGCGCCGCATGCCGATCGCCGTGGTCGCGTTCACGCTCGCCGGCTCGACGTACATGATTGCGAACAACGTTCGCGACGTGCCGCCCGCGGTTTCACTCGCCCCTGCCGCAATGACGCCGATCCGACAGGCCGCGCTGCCGTTTACCGCCGAAGCCGCGTCGACGACCATGCAGGCGGAACGGGTCACGGCATCTGCATTTCCTCTGGCCGTGCGGCGCGTGGTGCTCGACGCCGGCCACGGCGGATCCGATCCCGGTGCAACCGCCGACACGGTGCTCGAAAAAGAGATCACGCTAGACATCGGACGCCGTCTCCGCACGATGCTCGAGCGCGATGGCTTCGACGTGGTGGTGACGCGCGACGCCGACCGCACCGTTGCCCTGCGCGATCGCGCGAGCCTCGCGAACGAGTCGAAGAGCGACATCTTCGTCTCCATTCACGTCAACGCGCTCGAGCGTCACACCGAGAGCCGCGGCATCGAGACGTATTACCTCGGCGCGACGAACGATCCATCGCTCAATGCACTGGCCACGCGCGAGAACCGCGTCTCCGGCTACTCCGTCTCCGACATGCGCAAGCTGCTCGAAGGGGTGTACGCCGACGCGCGCAGCGGCGAGTCGCACGAGCTCGCGTCGGCGGTGCAGAAGAAGCTCTTCGACAGACTCAAGGTCGACGATCCGCGACTCGAGAACTGGGGCGTGAAGCGCGCGCCGTTCCTCGTCCTCGTCGCCACCGAAATGCCGGCCATCCTCGCGGAAGTCGGCTGCATCTCGAATGAAAAAGAAGCCGCGATGCTGCGCCGGCCCGAGTACCGGCAGAAGATCGCCGAGGCGCTCTTCGACGGCATCCGCGCGTACTCCGGCGCGCCGGTCGAAAAGACGGTCGCCACAGTGAAGAAAGGGAGCGAACAGAATGGCTGAAGTCCTCAACGTCGGTATCGATCTCGGCACGTCCCGCAGCGCGATCTCGGCGTCGAATGGAGAGCGTTTCGTCGTCGACAGCTTCGTCGGCTGGCCGGTCGACATGGTCGCGCGAAAAGTGCTGAAGCGCGACGTGCTGATCGGGCACGAGGCAGTCGCGAACCGCACCATGCTCGACCTGCACCGCCCGCTCGAGCGCGGCCTGCTCAAAGAAGGTTCGGAGAAAGACGTCGAAGCGGTGCGCGAGCTCCTCAAGCACCTCCTGCGTCTCGTCGGCGTGAACGGCGGCAAGACCGACGGCTCGACCGTACGCGCGGTCGTCGGCGTGCCGGCCGCGTCGCTGCGCACGAACAAGCAGTACCTCCGCAACGCGATGAAAGGCATCGTCGACAGCCTGCTCATCGTGACCGAGCCGTTCGCCGTTGCGTACGGACTCGACGCGCTTCTGCACACGATGATCATCGACATCGGCGCCGGCACGACCGACTTCTGCGTGATGAAGGGGCGCTATCCGACGGACGAGGATCAGCGCACGCTGACGGTTGCGGGCGACTCGATCGACACGCAGCTCCTCAAGCTGATCGAGGAGCGCTACTCGCAATACAACGTCACGGTGTTCATGGTTCGCGACTGGAAGGAAAAGCACAGCTTCGTCGGCGACGCCGGCGATCGCGTGCTGGTCAGCGCGCCCGTCAAAGGTGTCCCGACCGATCTCGACATCACCAGCGAGATGAAGACGGCGTGCGAGACGATCCTCCCGCCGATCATCGAGACGATGCTCGACCTCCTGGCGCGCGTCGAGCCGGAGTTTCAGGAGCGCGTCCGCAACAACATCATCCTTTCCGGCGGCGGCGGCCTCATTCGCGGCCTCGGCGACGCGCTCGAGACCGCGCTGAAAGGTGTCGGCGGCGGCAAAGTGAAGTACATGGAAGACCCCGTCTTCATCGGCTCCGACGGCGGCCTCGCGCTCGCGACGGATGCGCCGGAGGGGGATTGGGAGAAGTTGACGGCGTAGTGGGAGCGCGCTTCCCCTCGTGTCATTCCGCGCCTGTGGCGCGGAATCCCCTGCCGATGACCAGCGGTCGTGATGGAAGAATTGAAAATTGAAAATTGAAAATTGAAAGAACGGACATCCTGAGAAGCCAAGACGGCGCCACCAGGCGCCGTTCTTGTTTACTCGGAGCGTCTGAGCCTTCAACTTCCGATTTTTCAATTTTCAATTTCCAATTTTCAATTTCTGCCTGCCATGCTCCGCGTCCTCCTCCTCCTCGCCCTTCTCTTCGCCGCGGTCGTCGGTTTCGCCAATTTCCTCCGCCGCACCGGGATGTTCTTTCCTGACCGTTATCCCACCGGCCGCTGGAACACGAATGAGTTCGCAACCGTCCCCTCGGAGCACACGTTTCAAACTGCCGACGGCGTGAAGCTGCACGCGTGGCTGTTCCGCGCGGCGGATGCCGAGGCGCCGCTGCTGGTGTGGTGTCACGGCAACGCCGGCAATCTCACCAATCGCGCGGAGATGGGGGCGGAGCTCGCGCGGCGCGGAGTTTCCGTGTTCGTGTTCGACTATCGCGGGTTCGGGAAAAGCGAAGGAGCGGTGTCCGAGAGCGGCATCTATCGAGACGCGCTCGCCGCATACGACTACGCCGCGAACCAGCTCGGCGCGAAGCGCATCGTCCTGTACGGCGAATCGATCGGCGGCCCGTTCGCGGCGTATGTGGCGAAGGAGCGGAAACCGCGCGCGGTGGTCATCGAAAACTCGTTTCCATCGCTGATGGCGCTCGGCAATTCGTTGTACCGCCTCGGCTGGGCCGCGCCGTTCGCCATGCGCACCACCGATTGGCTGAACGAGGCCGGTGTGCCGGTACTCGTCATGCATGGCACTCGCGATGGCGTCATCCCGTACGCCCTCGGCCAGCAGTTGTACGACGGCCTGCGCGTCCCGAAGCAAATGCTGACATCGCAGGCCGGGCATTGTGAGATCCCGGTCGTCGATGCCGAGCGCTATTACGACACCGTCACCCAATTCATCTTGAAGGAGGCAGCATGAAGCTCATACTCCGTCTCGCTCCCGCGGCCCTATTTCTCGCCGCATGCGCGACGACTCCGCCGGCCACCACTCCGGCTCCGACCGCGGCACCGTCGACGGCCGCCGCTGAAGCAACACAAACGCCGGCAGCACAGCCGGCCACAACGGCCGCGAAACCGGCCGGCCTCAACATTCCGGTCGAATACCACAAGCTCGAGAACGGCTTGAAAGTGGTCCTCTCGCCCGACCGCACGGCGCCAACCGCGACTGTGGCCGTTTATTACGGCATCGGCTTCCGCGTCGAGCCGCGCGACCGCACCGGCTTCGCGCACCTTTTCGAGCATCTGATGTTCCAGGGCTCGCAAAACCTCGGCAAGATGGAGTTCATCCGTCTCGTCCAGTCGAACGGCGGTGTGCTCAATGGCTCGACCCGCTTCGATTACACGAATTACTTCGAGATCGTCCCCGCACATACGCTCGAAACGATGCTGTGGGCCGAAGCGGACCGCATGCGCGGCCTGGCCATCACCGGCGAAAACCTCAAGAACCAGCAGGAAGTCGTGAAGAACGAGGTCCGCGTCAACGTGCTCAATCAGCCGTACGGCGGCTTCCCGTGGCTCGACCTGCCGCAGTACGCGAATACCAATTGGTACAACGCGCACAATTTCTACGGCGACCTGTCCGATCTCGACGCCGCGACGCTCGAAGACGCGCGCACGTTCTTCACGCAGTACTACGCGCCGAACAATGCGGCGATTGCGATCACCGGCGACATCGACACCGCACAGACGCTGGCGTGGGTGCGCCAGTATTTCGGCGGAATTGCCGCCGTCCCGCAGCCGGCGAAAGCCGACATCGCGGAGCCGCGCCAGACAGAAGAGCGCCGTCGTACGAAAGTCGACGACAAGGCGACGCGCCCCGCGCTCGCAATCGGCTGGCACGCCCCGCCCGCCGACACGCCGGAGTATTACGCGATGGGGATCATCGACCAGATCCTCGCCTCCGGAAACGACTCCTGGCTGCATCAGGACCTCGTGCAGACGCGCGGCCTCACCGGCGAGGTCAGCTCGACGATGAACGGCCTCGGCAACATGTTCAACATCAACGGGCCGACGCTTTACACGGCCTGGCTTTTCCACGACAACGACAAGACCGCGGACCAGATCCTCGCCGCGATCGACGCGAACGTGCAGCGGCTGCAGACGCAGCAGGTCGATGCGGCCACACTTGAGCGCGCGCGCGTGAAGATGCGCTCGTCGCTCTATGACGAAGTTGAAGGATTCTTCGGCTTCGGTCGCGCCGATCTCCTCGCCTCGTTCGCCCTTTTCTATGACGACCCGCACCGCATCAATCGGATCGAGGAGCAGTTCGCGAAAGTGACGCCGGAGCTGATCCAGCGCACCGCGCAGGAGTACCTCCGCCCGACCAATCGCACCGTGCTGCTGGTGACGCCGAGGAGCTGACCATGAAGAAAACGACAACCATTCTGGTGATGCTGTTCGCCGCCACGGCCGCGATCGCACAGCAGCCCGCCACAACGCAGAAACAGACGCCGCCTGCACCCGGCACGCCGCGCAATTTCGCGATTCCGGAAATCCGCCGCTTCGCACTGCCGAACGGATTGCAGGTGCGCTTCGTTCAATACGGAGAGGTCCCGAAAGCAACGGTGCGGCTCGTGACGCAGACCGGCAACGTCGACGAATCGGCAACCGAAACGTGGCTGGCCGACGTGACCGGCTCGATGATGGAACAAGGCACCGCCACCCGCTCGTCCGAACAGATCGCACGCGACGTGGCGATGATGGGCGGCTCGCTCGACGTCATGGTGGGGATGAACCAGATCACCATCGGTGCGGATGTGTTCTCCGAGAACGCGGAAGAGGCGTTGGCGTTGATTGCCGACGTCGCACGCAATCCGCGCCTGCCGGAGTCGGAGCTGACTCGCATCAAGACCGACCTCGCGCGCAACCTCTCGATTCAGCGCAGTCAGCCCGGTCCGATCGCGTCGGAAAAGATGTCGCAGGTGCTGTTCGGCAATTCGCCGTATGGACGGCTGTTCCCGACCGAGCAGCAATTGCAGGGCTACACGGCCGAGCAGGTGCGCGCGTTTCACGCGCGCAATTTCGGCGCGGCCCGCAGCTTCGTTTATGTGGTCGGCCGCTTCGACGCGGCGGCAGCAGAAGCGGCCGTGCGCGCGAGCTTCAATGACTGGAAAGCGGGCAATGCGCCGACCCGTCCCGCGGTGACGCCGAACGCGCGCCGCGCGGTCTATCTGATCGACCGCCCCGGCGCCGTGCAGTCGACGCTCTACATCGGCCTCCCGATCGCCGACGCCACCGGTCCCGATTACCTGCCGATCACGGTCATGAACGCGCTCCTCGGCGGCTCGTTCGGCTCGCGCATCACCAGCAACATTCGCGAGCAGAAGGGCTACACCTATTCGCCGACCAGCTCCGTGACGACGCGCCTCGGCGCCGCGTCGTGGGCGGAGATCGCAGACGTGACGACGAACGTCACCGGCGCCTCGATCAAAGAAATCCTCTTCGAGATCGACCGCCTGCGCGGCGAAGCACCGAGCGCGACAGAACTGCGCGGCATCCAGAATTACCTCGCCGGCACGTTCGTCCTGCGCAACTCGTCTCGTCCCGGAATCGCCTCGCAACTCGCCTTTCTCGATCTGTACAGCCTCAGCGAGGACTACCTCCGCAATTACGTGCAGCGCGTCTACGCCCTCACTCCCGCCGACGTCCAGCGCATGGCCCAGACCTACGTCGATCCGTCGAAACTCGCGATCGTCGTCGTCGGGGATCGCGCGCAGGTGACGGAGCAGTTGAAGCCGTATGGGGTGATTACGCAGTAAGTGATGTTTGGAGATGAACGCAGAACGCAGCACGCAGAATCGAGAATGAAGAAACGCGTCCGCCGCACGGTCACTTTCTAGATTCTTCATTCTGCGTTCTGCGTTCTGCGTTCATCTCTCCCCCTCGGTCGCTCGGGATAAACTGCCCCGATGAAACCGGGCGATCTCCTCGACGGCCGCTACGAGATCACCGACCGCCTCGGCGCGGGCGGGATGGGCGAGGTCTTCAAGGCCGTCCATACGTATCTCGGCTCGCCGCGCGTGATCAAAGTCGTGCATTCACACATCTCGACGAATGCGGATGCGCGCGAGCGGTTCATGCGCGAGGCGCGCGCGGCGACGAAGATCCAGCACGGCAATGTCGCCACCCTGCACGACTTTGCGTCGCTGCCGGACGGCGCGCATTACATGGTGTGGGAGTTCATCGACGGCGAGAATCTCGCGCAGCGGCTGCGGCAGCGCGGCACGCTTCCGCCGCGACAGGCGGTGCGCATCGCCATTCAGGCGCTGCGCGGCCTCGACGCGATCCACCGCGCCGGCATCGTGCACCGCGACATCAGCCCTGAAAATCTGATGATCACGGCCGACGACGAGGTGAAGATCATCGACCTCGGCGTGGCGAAAGTGCAGGACACGGAAGCGGTCTCGCAGACGCGCACCGGCATCTTCGTCGGCAAGCTGCGGTACGCGTCGCCCGAGCAGCTCGGCTTCCTCCCCGACGGCGAGAGCATTGATGCGCGCGCCGACCTGTATGCGCTCGGCATGGTGCTCGTCGAACTGCTGACCGGCCGGCCGCCGTACGAAGCAAAGTCGCCGCACGAGTACTTCATGCTGCACGCGCGCGAAGTCACGAAGACCACCATGACCGCGTTGCCCGCGGAGCTGCCCGGAAGTGAGGCGTTGCAGAGCGTGCTCGAGAAAGCGCTCGCGCGCGACCGCAACGCGCGATTCGGAAATGCGCGTGAGTTCATCGCCGCGCTCGAGACCATCGAGCGCAGCCTGCCCGAGGTCAGCCAGGCCGCGACAGTGATGCTGCCGTACGACGGCGACGCCACGATGAAAGTGCTGTCGCAGCACGACACACTGCATCGCAAAACCGAGCACACCTCCGCGCCGCCGGTCGTTGCGGCGGAAACAGTGCGCACTCCCCTTCCCGCCGCTGTCGCCGCGCCGATGCCCGCGGCCGCGGCACCGGTGAAGATGCGCACCGGAATCAACCCCGCGTATCTCGTCGCGCTGATCGCGATCGTGGCGCTGCTCGCGGGCGGGATCGCGCTGTGGCCGACCAGCCCGCGCGAACCGATTCTGCGCACCGCGAACACCGCCGTCCCGCCGGTGACGCAGCCGGTGCGCGAAACGACGACCACCATCGCCGCGCCTGCGCCACAAGTCTCGGCGTCAGCGGTGACGGTGAACGGAACCGCGACTCCGGCCGCGCCGGTGCCGACCGCGACGACCGTTCCTGCGCCGGCAGAATCGCGGCCGACGCCAGCTCCCGCGCCGGCCGTACAGCAGCCTGCTCGCGAGATCGCGGAAGAACCGGCACCGCGTCGCG
>DASVRB010000258.1:0-2247 GCA_036388835.1 Thermoanaerobaculia bacterium
AAGGGGGACAGGCAGGATTGCCTGTCCTCCACCGCAGCTTGCCCTCCAAATGAATTCAGAACGCAGAACGCAGAATGAAGAATTTAGAAAAGGCGCGTGTCGGCGGAACCCCTTTCTTACTTCTTCATTCTGCGTTCTGCGTTCTGCGTTCATCCGCACAGTGGTCACATCCCACTCCACCCACGGGTCATTGCTTGCGCAGTTGCGCATTCTTTGATCCACCGGCCACATTCCGATGACGGCAGTATGGAAGTCATAAGTTCAGTAGCGTCAACTGATTGACGGTTCTCTCGCGGGCCGCTGTATTGGTGGCTCACGCTTTGGAGAAACGCCGCTGCAACGCATCACAGATGATGCTTAGGAGGAATGGATGCATCGTAGGTCTTTAGCTCTGGTCGCCCTGCTCCTGGCTCTGGCAGTTCCGATGTCCGCTTCGCAGTTCATCGAGTTGCCGTTCGATCAGGTCGCGCGGGAAGCGCGCTACGTGGTCCGCGGTACGGTCGTCGATAGCTGGAGCGCCTGGGATGACTCGCGTGAGGTCATCTACACGTACGCCACCGTGCGCGTGACGCGTTACTTCGGCGAGACGACCGGTCCGGACGTGCTGATGGTGCGCAACGTCGGCGGCACCGTCGACGGCTACACGCAGGAAGCAGTCGGCTTCCCTGTCATCCGCCGCGGCGAGCAGGCGGTGTTCTTCCTCTCCGGCGATGACTCGGCCCTCGAGATCCACGCCTACAGCCAGGGCAAGTTCCTGGTCCGTCAACGCGACGGCGTCGAAGTGCTGGTTGCCGATCCGGTGAAGCAGGGCGATGCGCGGCTCGACCGCGGCCCGCGCTTCAACATCTCGACGAACGCCATCGACGCGAACGCCTCGGCGATCACGCTCGATGAATTCGCCGCGATGGTCGACGACGCCCGTGCGGGCCTGACCCCCGGCCGCAGCGTCCTCCGCCAGCAGAATTAAGGAGAACGAACCGTGAAGAAACAGACCATTCTCTCGATCCTCATCTCCACCATCATCGTCGCGGCCGCGGCCGAGCCGGCGATGGCGTACGTGCTCCTCTCGCCGCGCCGCACCTGGGCTTCGACGCCGGTTGCGGTCCGCGTCTACACCGGCCCGAACACCACCATCAACGACGGCGACGGCGGCGTGACCGCGACGGTCGGCGCGATCAAAGCGTGGGGCATCATCAGCTCCTCGACGACCTCGCAGCGCGCCGTGCGCGGCCAGGCACCCGTGACCATCGAGTTGAACAGCAACGGAAAGATCTGCACCGGCTCGTGCCTCGCCGCGACGCTGACCGGCTACTACACCGGCAACACGATCTATGACGCCGACGTCTACACGAACACGCGCTACAGCTACACGTCTTCACGCGAGACGGACGGCTGCAGCGGTGAGTTCGACATCGACGGCATCATGGTTCACGAAGTCGGTCACGTGATCGGCATCGGCCACTCCGACGTCGCCGGCGCGACGATGTATCCCTCGGTCGGTGCGTGCAATTACAACAACCGCACGCTCGAGCCGGACGACACGGCAGCAAAGAACGACCTCTACTAAATTCCGCAAGGTTGGAGGACAGGCGCCAGCGCCTGTCCTCCACGGTCGTGCGCGTGGGAGGTGTCGTGATGCTGACGCTGGAGCCGCGAATCGTTCTCGCCGCAAACATCGCCGCCGGTCCCGGCGGCGCGTTCTCCGTCGATATCGACGATCAACCGGCGATGCTGCGCGAGGAAGAATGTTTCCGCTTCGCGCTGCAGTACTACGCGCGCGTGCTCTTCGATCTCGTGCACCAGCAACGCTCCGTGCGCGATCTCCCACGACTGATGCACGCGCTGTCGCAGAGCGGCTTCGACGACGACACGGATCTTTTCGCACTGGCCGGCATCCCCGGATGTCTGACCCGCAAAATCGCCTCGCCGATCGCCGAAGCGCGCGTGACCATGCGCATCGCCGGCGTCCGCAATCGCGAGATCGTCGGCGATCTCTCCCCGCTGCGAGGCACCACCCTCGCGCGCTCCGTGCTCGCCGTCACGCAAGCCGTCCTGCCACGCCTCTCCGCCCCGATGCGCGACGCATTTCCCTCCGCGCTTGCGAACATGAACGCGTCGTACGAGATGACGCATCGCTACGCCGATCCCGCCAGCCAGCACGAGGTTCCGGCACTGGCGTATCTGGCGGCGTCGTTCGTGTAGGTCTCTCTCCCGCCCTGTCATCCCGAGCGTAGCGAGGGACCTGGG